>JARRNE010000442.1:0-4984 GCA_037385305.1 Chromatiaceae bacterium
ATGTCATACGCTGACATCGCCGCGTACCTCAGGGCCTCGGGTGTAGACACGAACAAGCCGACCTCGGGCGTCAACAGCAAGTGGGTCTACACGAAGGACCTTCTTACGGATGAATCCGCCGACCTCATCCTCCGAATAGCGGACGAACTGAAAATACCTCATTCGTATACTGTCACCGCAACGAAGGACACGGTTGAAGCAACGTTCTGGGAGCCGCTGCATTTCCGGCTGTTTTTGTGTCACCTTGCAGTTTTCAAGAAGAAGACGGCGGCCCTGCAGTCTGCGCTCCGCCGCTTCGGTGTCTCAGCGTTTGTGGCCCACGTCGATATCGAACCGACGCGGGAATGGCAGGACGAAATCGAAGCTGGTCTTTGGTCAATGGACGCCTTGGCCGCCATTCTGATGCCTGGTTTCAAGGAGAGCAATTGGACAGACCAAGAGGTAGGGATTGCCGCCGGTCGCGGCATACTCGTCATCCCTATCATCCGGGGCCTGGATCCGTACGGGTTCATAGCGAAGTACCAAGGGTTTCACGCTGCTGGCAAGACGATCTCGGAGGTCGCTGACGGTGTGTTCGAGATCCTTGCTAAGTCGCCGAAGACGCGTGCTCGCATGCTGACCTGTCTGGTGGATACTACGCTGCACGCAGCTCAGGAAGATGATGCAGTTGAGAAGCTGCGCAGGCTGCAAGCGGTGCCGGATCCCCCCACTGCGTATATTGAGAGGCTTCGGGAGGGGGCTACGACATCGGCTGTATTCGCGCATGCTCCCACGCTCGATGCGCTGAACAAGCTTCTCTTCGCGAAGGGGTTGCAGCAGGTCGTGCGCGGTGAAAGTGAGGCAGCTGCACTTGAAGACGACATTCCGTTCTGATCGCGGGCGGGCGCCGTCCAACAACGGCATGCAGCGGACGGCGCTTCGCGCCGCCGCTGATGCTGAGCGTTCGGCTCCAAGAACATATGGGGTATACACATGGAGCGTATTCATCTGCTTGCATCTGAAATCTTTGGATACAGTTACGCAAACCAAAGGACCTATTAATTAAAACACAAGAGGCATTGTCAATAGTAGATGCAGAAAATCCCGTTGAATCGTTCAGGAAAGCAGTTGAACAATCTATTGTCTTTGCATTGGAGAATGGGCTTCATGGTCAGGAGGCAATGGCGAATCTAGTAACTCAAATCTGTTATCGAGCAGCGGATTTGGGGTTACTGCTTGAACGTGAAGGCCATACCCTCTCGCAATATTCAAGGCATTTAAGAAAAGAACCCGGTGTAAGTTACTACGAGGGTTATTTCGATGAACCATTCCATGGAAAAGAAAAGGTATAGCTTCATAGGAATCATAACGCCCAACAAGGCTTTTGCAGCGGAGCGCAAAAAGCGGCGCTCGCGGAAAAGCCGCGTTAGCACACAAGAGCAGATATGATTCTATGGACGATTCAAACCGAAGAAGCGTGGGAGGAATTGAATAAAAGTGGGTACATTACTGGAGTAATAGACCGCATCGAACAATCTTGGATTTCAAGCTATCGCTGGATGATGGATCAGATGAAAGAACGTCTTGGCAATCCATCTTGTGACAAAAGTTTTCCTATATGGGCATGGTATCAATGGGAGAACTCCAAAAGAAACAAGCCTGATCTGCGCTGCGCTGGTCACTTACCCAAGAATGAGCATGGCGTCAGAATTGAATTCTACTGCCATCAAAATGAGGCGTTGCTTTCCGATTTCGAACTTTGGCATTACGTGCTTAACTATTGGTATCTACCTGAATCAATAGCTGATGGAGAAAAATTCGAGGCCGAGTTAGAAAGTAGGGGGTTATCGTTTTTTAAGGCGAAGCCACTTCCTGATTCAAGGTACCACCAGAATATTGTGAGAAGCTGGAATAAGATATTTGATCTTGATTGGGGCGAGCAGGACCTGGCGTCTCCGAGAAATCAGAAATCAATTCAGGCCACTATTTGGCAATTGAAACTTGATCAAGTTCGAAGTTATAAACACTTCAAATCAAGATGAGAAAGGTGTTGGCCAGCCGCTGAACCCGCGCGCATACTGCGCTGTCGAGCTAAGGCGCTTTTTTAAAGGTATTGGCAAGGCGCTGTATGCGCCGGGCCAGCCAAGACGTCAGGCAAATAAAGGAGTATGACTTTAGTAAAGGCAAGCGTGGCGCTGTGATCTCCCAGCGGGGGAATACTCGAATCACAATCTTTCTCGATGACGACATTCTCGAGAAGCTCAGAGAGCGAGCGGACAATGCCGGGCGCGGATATCAAACCATGATCAATGAGGCGTTGAGGGACTACCTATCGAAGTCTTCCAGACCTGTGGATGAGGAAACCCTGCGCCGCGTATTGCGAGAGGAGCTGCAGGATGCTTCATGGCAGTCCGTCTATCCGTGGCCCAGCAGCACGATCGAGCCGGCGCGGATAGACGCCCAGCGTCTTCCCGGTCGCCATGCCCGCGCGGCTCATTGTAATCGTTGCCTCTATTTCGCCTCCGAGGCGGACGTGGAGGGCTTCGAGGCGGAGCTCTGCGCGCTCGAAGGGATATGCGAGGTGGTGGCAGTGACAGAAGAGCAGTAGGTTCTGCGCGGCTTGCTCGCCGGCGGTGTCCGCCCGCACCGCCGGGGCACGGTCTGCCAACGGGGGAGGACATCATGCTTGAAATTGCGATTCCGGGTGGCGAGACCTTGCGGCTGGACTACCTGGTGGCCGACTTCAACGGCACCCTTGCTCGCAACGGCTTGCGGCTTTCCGGTGTGGCCGCGGCGCTCGGCCGATTGGGAGACAGGCTCGCCATCCATGTGGTGACGGCGGACACCTTTGGCCCGGTCCGGGAGGCCCTTGCGGATCCGAGCTGCGACCTCGCGATCCTCCCCCCAGGCGGTCAGGATTTCGCCAAATGACACCGCGGTCGCGCTAACGGCCATGGCGTCAGCGCCACGCCAGAGAATGTAAGTCGCTGCCGCCATGACCGTTTCCCTCACCCTGTCCCAGTGGGCCAGGGTGACAAGGAGCGCGCTACGCGCGCGTTCATCGTAAGGGGATGCCAGCAGAGAGGAACGAGCCCGGCATCGGTGCTCAGACAGATGCGCGTTGACAGATCGCCGGACTCGGATAGACTGCATACGCGCGAAGGAGTTCGCGTCGGCTCTGTAGGCCGAAACCGCCAACCGGCTGATAACTCCTAAGAGAAACGGTTTCGATCTGTCTGCAAGCCTTATCAGAGCGGCGAGGGGTGCCGTGTGTCTGCGCTGACGACTCACCTGCTCATCAATCTGCTCCAGGTCGCGTTCCTCCTGGCCTTCGCCCCACTGTTGGAGGGCGTGCTCAAACGACTGGAGGAGATCATCCAGGGCAAGCGCGGGCCGAGCATCTTCCAGCCCTATCGCGACATCTGGAAGCTCTTCGGCAAGGACGAAGTCGTCTCCGAGGAGACCACCTGGGTCTTCGGTTTCGCGCCCCTCATCAACTTCGTCATGCCCCTGTTCGTGGTGCTGCTCATCCCGGCCCTCACCGCCTATCCGCTCTTCTTCGCCTTCATGGGCGACATGGTTGCAGTCGGTTTCCTCATGGCCATCGCGGGCTTCTTCGTCGCGCTGGCGGCCATGGACACGGGCAACGTCTACGGTCCCCTGGGGGCGAGCCGGACCCGCATGGTGGGCTTTCTCGCCGAGCCGGTGTTCATGATGGTCTTCTTCAGCGTCTCCTACGTGGCCAACTCGACGATCCCCTACATCGTCAACGCCACCTGGGCGGCTTCGTGGGCAAACATGCTGCAGCCGGCGCACATCCTCGTCGTGGTGGCGTTCTTCATGCTGATCCTCGCGGATGAAGGGCGCATCCCCGTCGACAGTCATGCCGGCAAGGTAGAGGTCGCCATGATCGGACACTCGAAGAACCTGGAATACTCGGGCACGAGCGCGGCGCTGATGAAGTGGGCCGGGGCGATGAAGCTCATGATTCTGGCGATCGTGTTCCTCAACGTGCTGATCACCCCCTGGGGGCTCGCCGCCACGACCCACTGGAGCGATGTCTTTCTCGCCATCCCGAAGGTGCTCGGCAAGATGCTGGTGTTTGTCGTCGTGCTCGCCCTTATCGAGACCAGCCTGGCCAAGCTGAGGCTGTTCCGGATCAGCGAGTTCCTCGCCGCCGCCTTCGTGATCTGCCTGTTCGCGATGAGCGTGCGCCTGGTGGGGATCGGCTGATGGCGCTGGCGACCGCTTCACGACGAAGGTGATCGCCGTGCCGCTCGTGCTGCGCTGGGCGGCCGGAAGCGAGATCTACGAGCGCCGGGAGGTCGATCAGGTGCTCACCATTCCGGTGTCGATCCTGATCGCGGCGGCGATCGCCCTGGTCGCGTGGGTGGCGGCTAATCCCCTGGTCCACGCGGTCGCCGACCGGCCGTTCGCCGCGGTCCACCTGCCGACGGGCCTCATGGCGATGCTCTTCGGCGCCTTCACGGTCGCGGTGCGCCGCGAGGGGGTGGCCCAGCTCATGGGGCTGCTGATCATGGAGAGCGGGGCCTTCTTCGCCTCGATCGCCATCGTCCACGATCTGTCCATCATCGCCGAGGTGGCCGCGGCGGTGGACGTGCCGATCGCAGCCTTGGTCATCGGGCTGCTGATCCGCAGCATCCACCGGGTGACGGGGATGACCCGGGTCGGGCTGCTCGCCTCGCTCAGGGAACGACGCTAGATGGAGCTGGGGCTGATTCTGGCCGTGCCGGCGTTCGCGGCGCTCGTCGCCCTCGGGAGCCCGCGGATCGAACCCTGGGGCACGCTGGCGGCGGCGCTGGCGACCCTGGGCCTGAGCATCAGCGCTGCGCTGCGGGTGGTGCGTGGCGGGACCGTCCACTGGGCAGAGGGCGGGCTGTCCCTGGACCCGCTGGCTGCCCTGTATCTGCTCCTCGTCGCGTTTGTGGGGGTGACCGCGGCGCTGTACTCCATCGGCTACCTGCGCGCCCGGAGCGCAGAAACG
>JARRNE010000443.1:0-3382 GCA_037385305.1 Chromatiaceae bacterium
GTGCGTTTCGGAAACGTGCTCGGGTCGGCCGGCAGCGTGGTCCCGCTCTTTCGGCGCCAGATCGAGCGGGGCGGGCCGGTCACGGTGACCCATCCCGAGATCGAGCGCTTCTTCATGACGATTCCCGAGGCCTGCCAGCTGATCATGCAGGCGGCAGTGATCGGCAAGGGGGGAGAGGTATTCCTGTTGGACATGGGCGAGCCCATCAGGATCCGCTACTTGGCCGAGCAGATGATCCGCCTCTCAGGCAAGCGGCCTGGCTCGGACATCTCGATCCTCTATACCGGCCTGCGGCCGGGAGAGAAGCTTTACGAAGAGCTCTTCTACGAGTCCGAGGACCTCGCGGAGACGAGCCATCCCAAGATCCGGGTCGCCCGGGGCGGCCTGCCCGTCGCCCGCGAGACGGTCGCCTCGGCGGTACGCGTCCTGGGCGCGGCGGTGACAGGCTGCGACGACGACGCCCTGGCCGCTTCGCTCCAGCGACTGGTGCCTGATTGGCGCCGGGATCAACCTGAGTCGGACGACCCGACGCGCGTTCCTCCCTCGGAGGTTGCCAGTGGCTGATATATCCCTGTTGCGCCCCCTGCCTGCCGGAGAGCCACAAACGGCCCCCGAGACGGCAGCCGCGCCGATTCAAGCCGACGAGGAATCGGTCGAGTCGCGTGTGATTGCCGAGCTCCAGCGGCGTGGCAAGCTTCCGGCGGCGGACCTGTTGCGGGCGCGCCGCTTGTCCGAGGAGAGCGGCGATGCGCTGCTGCGCATGCTCGTGCGTCTCGGCCTGGTCTCGGAGCGGGATATGGCGCAGGCCTTTGCCGCCGTCATGGCCCTGCCACTGGTGGAGGCCGCGAATTACCCGCAGAGCCCGGTGCTGGCGGAGGGCATCAGCCTGCGATTCCTCAGAGACGCCCGCATCCTGCCGCTGACAGAGGACGAAAGACAGATCGAGGCCGCCTTCGCGGACCCCACCGACACCTTCGCACAGCAGGCCCTGGCCATGGCGGTGGGCAAGGCCGTGTTGCCGCGCATCGGTCTGCCTTCCGAGATCGAGGCGGCCATCGAACGGCTCTACGCCCAAGGCGGTCAGAGCAGTGAAGAGGACGCCCTCGAGGCGGAGCTCGCCGAGGTGTCCGAGGACGACATCGAGCACCTCAAGGACCTGGCCAGCGAGGCCCCCGTGATCCGCCTGGTCAACCAGGTCATCCACCGGGCGGTGGAGGCCCGCGCCTCCGACATCCACATCGAGCCCTTTGCTGATGACCTCAAGATCCGCTATCGCATCGACGGCATACTGAAGGAGATGGACTCGCCCCCGGCGCGCCTGACCGCCGCAGTCATCTCCCGCGTCAAGATCATGGCGAAGCTCAACATCGCCGAGCGTCGCCTGCCCCAGGACGGGCGCATTCCGCTGCGGGTGCAGGGCAAGGAGCTTGACCTGCGCGTGTCGACGGTACCGACCCTGTTCGGCGAGAGCGTCGTCATGCGTCTGCTCGACAAGGAGAGCGTGCGCTTCGACTTTGACGCCTTGGGGTTCGACGGCTCCCCGCGGGACCGACTGGGGGAGATCCTCGATATGCCCTACGGGATCTTCCTGGTGACGGGTCCCACCGGCAGCGGCAAGAGCACGACCCTCTACACGGCCCTGAGCCGGATGAATACCGAGGAGTGCAAGATCATCACCGTCGAGGACCCGGTGGAGTACCAGCTCGCGGGGATCAATCAGATCCAGGTGAAGCCCCAGATCGGCATGACCTTCGCCGGCGCGCTGCGCTCCATCGTCCGCCAGGACCCCGACATCATCATGGTGGGCGAGATGCGCGATCTGGAGACCGCCCGGATCGCCGTGCAGTCCGCCCTCACGGGCCACGTGGTGCTCTCCACCCTGCACACGAACGACGCGGCAAGCGGCGTGACACGGCTCCTCGATATGGGTGTGGAGGACTACCTGCTCACCTCGACCGTGAACGGCATCCTCGCCCAGCGCCTGGTGCGCCGCCTGTGCACCGCCTGCCGTGTCCCCTACGAGCCGCTGCCGGAGCTCGCCGCCAGGCTGGAGCGCATCAAAGGGGTTCCAGGTGAAAGGCGCATCCTCTATCGACCCGCAGGCTGTGCCGCCTGCAACGAGACGGGATACCGGGGCCGGCTGGTGATCGCCGAGGTCCTCGTCATGACGGATCGGATCCGCAAGGCCGTGCTGGGTCACGTCACCGCCACCGAGATCCGGCGCATCGCCCTGGAGGAAGGCACGATCAGCATGTACGACGACGGCATGCGCAAGGCCCTGGAAGGACGCACCGCGGTGGAAGAGGTGATGCGGGTGGCGGAGGAGGTCTGAGACCATGGCGCGCTTTCTTTACAAGGCGGTCAAGCAGGACGGCGAGACGCTCGAGGGCGAGCTGGACGCCGTCGACGAGGCGGCGGTCATTCGCCAGCTCCAGTCCCAGGGTCTCATTCCGATCCGGGCGCGGCTGGCGGGGGGCTGGCGGGGTCAGCTCCGGCGGGCTCGCACCCGTGGGCTCTCGGTGAAAGAGATCGGCGTGCTGACCCGTCAGCTTGCCACCCTGCTGGAGGCGGGACTCACACTTGACCGCTCCCTGCAGATCCTGATCGACCTGACCAGCGAGGAGCGCATCTCGCGGGTGCTTGCCAGCCTCCAGGACCGGGTGCGGGGTGGCGCCACCTTCTCGGCCGCCTTGGAGGAGGAAGGCGAGCAGTTCTCCCGCCTGTATGTGAACGTGGTGCGCGCGGGAGAGGCAACGGGCGCCCTGGATGCGGTGCTGGCCCGCCTGGCGGACTACCTGGAGCGAACGGCTGAGCTGCGCGAGACCATCACCTCGGCCCTCGTGTATCCCGCAATCCTGTTTGTCGTCGCCGCTCTTTCGGTCATCCTGCTCCTGATCGTCGTGGTGCCCAAGTTCACCGTCCTCTTCTCGGACGTGGGGGCGACCCTTCCCCTGTCCACCCGCATCGTCATCGGACTCGGCGACTTGTTCCGGGACTACTGGTGGGCCATGCTTGCCGGCGTCGCGGCTGTTGCCGCGGGCCTCGAGCAGTGGCTGCGCCGGCCGGGCGTTCGGGAGCGCCTGGACGCGAGACTCTTGGCCCTGCCCCTCTTTGGTGATCTCATCTGGAAGCTGGAGACCTCCCGTTTCTGTCACACCCTTGCCTCCCTGCTCAAGAATGGCCTTCCCCTGCTCAGCGCCCTGAACCTGTCCAAGGAAGTCGTGTCAAACCGGAAGCTGTCGGGCCTCCTCGACGAGGCGGCCGAGGACCTGAAACATGGTCGCGGCCTCGCAGAGCCCTTTGCGCGTCGGGAGATACTGCCGCAGATGGCCCTGCAGATGATTCGTGTGGGCGAGGAGTCCGGCAGTCTCGATGCCATGCT
>JARRNE010000444.1:0-3379 GCA_037385305.1 Chromatiaceae bacterium
GCTTCTCGTACTGGTCGCCGTACTTGACCAGGATGTCGAAGTAGGAGTTGACCACCCCCGCCTGGTACTTGCTCGCGGTCTCGAAGGCCACGGGCCGTATGCCATACTTCTCCGCGGCCTCCCGCTGCAGGTCGGGGTTCTCCAGGGGGTCCACGAGCTCGACCCGCACCCTTCCGTGTCCTGCGACCTTGTACTCCTCCAGCAGATCGCGGATCTGGGGTACCAGCGGCGCCAGCAGGCGATGCGTGTGGGCGCTGAAGTAGCCCCGGATCAGGAGCGGCTCCTGCAGCTCCCTCAGATACTTACGGGTCGCCGGGGAGATGGTATAGATGTGCCCTTGGGTGATGTCGAGACGCAGCCAGCCGATCTGCTGGAGCCAAAGGTTCCCGGCGAGGAAGTTGAGTGCGAACAGGGCGGTGACCAGGGCCCACCGCCGGTGGCGCTGGACCTGACTGGTATCCCCCGCCCAGCGCAGCCGCTCCAGCGTGTAGACGTTGAGGGCAAGAAACACCGCGACGATGCTGAGGTAGAAGTAGAGGTCACGCAGGTCGATGACCCCTCGCGTGATGGACTCGAAGCGGGAGCCGCTGCCCAGCAGCTTCAGGAGCTCCGCCCCCTGGTTGCCCAGCAGGCCGGTCAGGGCGTTCGATCCCAGCAGGTAGAAGACTCCGCAGACCAGGGCAGTGCCGATGAGGCTGACGATCGGGTTGTCGGTGCGGGCCGAGATGAAGAGGCCGATGGCGATGTAGGCGGCCGCCAACAACAGAGTGGCGAGGTAGGCGCCGATCACCGGCCCCCAGTCCATGGGACCCAGCAGGGATACAGTGACGGGCAGGGGGACGGTGAGCGCCACTGCCACCGCCACCAGCCCCAGGGCCGCCAGAAACTTGCCGAGGACGAGGCGCAGGGGCGAGACCGGGAGGGTCATCAGGGTTTCGAGGGTCCCCGCCCGCCGCTCCTCGCTCCACATCCGCATGGTGAGGGCGGCCACCAGGAAGATGAGCAGGATCGGCATCCAGTGGAACAGGGGGCGGGCATCCGCGATGTTCCGGGCGAAGAAGGTCTCGACCCAGAAGAACACGAACAGATCGACGGCCAGGAAGGCGCCCAGGAAGATGTAGGCCACCGGTGAGGCAAAGAAGCCCCACAGCTCCTTGCGGGCGACGCGCATCACCTCATGCATGGCCCACCTCCGTCACCTCGTTCACCTCCGCGAAGAGGGTCTCCAGGTCCTTGATCTCGGGCTGCAGCCCGTAAAGGGACCAGCCTGCTTCCCCCACGGTCCGGGCCACCAGCGGCGCGGCCGCCGATGGGTCGGCCGTGTCCAGGGCGTAGCGGTAGAGGGGTCCGGAGGAGTCGCGGGGCGCCACGGCCTTTACCGGGTCGAGCCGTCCGAGCACGGGGGTGGCCTCCGCGGGGGCGCGGTCGATGGTCACCAGGAGCCCACTCGAGCCCCCGAGGGCATCCATCCCGGTGTCCAGGGCCAGCCGCCCGGCCCGCAGGATCAGCGCCCGGTCGCAGACCGCCTCCACCTCCTGCAGGATGTGGGTGGACAGGATCACCGTGGCGGATTCGGCCAGCTCCCGGATGAGGGTGCGCATTTGCTGGATCTGGGAGGGGTCCAGGCCATTGGTGGGCTCGTCCAGGATGAGGATGGCGGGCCGGTGCAGGATCGCCTGGGCCACGCCGACCCGCTGCCGATAGCCGCGGGACAGGGTGGCGACCTCGTCGGCGGCCTTCGGCTCCAGCGCGGTGCGCTGCATCGCAGTCCGGACCGCGTAGGACAGCTCCTCGGTAGCCACCCCGTGCAGTGCCCCCTGGTACTCCAGGTAGTCGATGACGGTCATCTCCGGGTAGAGGGGGCAGTTTTCCGGCAGATAGCCGATCCGCTGCTGTACTTCACGCCGGCGGTCGGCGATGTCCAGGTTGTCGATCCGGATGGCCCCGCCGCTCGGCTCCAGGTAGCCGGTCAGCATCTTCATGATGGTGGTCTTGCCGGCCCCGTTGTGCCCCAGCAGGCCCACGACCTCTCCCCGCTCGATGCTGAAGGACACCTCGTCAACCGCCTTGAGATCGCCGTAACTTCGCGTGAGCCCTCGGACCTCGATCATGCGCCGCTCCTCGTCGTTGTCGGTTCGATTTGCCAAAAAAACGTCACCAGTGACAGCGTCATGCGGGATGAGTTCCGACCCGGCCGTATGGGAACCCGAGGCGACCGGCCGGCAGGGCGGAGCGGCTGCCTTTCGCACGAAGCATTGACTCAAAGCGAGCCGTGGACGATCGTTGGTCTCATCCCAATTGCGCGCTCGGCTCGTCTGGCGGCGGTTGCAGCGTCTCCGTCCGAGCAGTTCAGCGCCGCGCAGGCCCGATTGGTCGGAAATCCGAGAGGAGTGCGGCCCGTGGAGAAGAATCGTCGCGATCTGAGGCCGGAAGCCTTCCCTTCGTTGAGCTGGGAGCCCCAGGAGGTGGCGCAGTCCCTCGAGACGCTCTACCGCTATGTCGAAGGCGAGGCGCTCAAGGCCAACGACTGGTACCTCCGCAAGAAGGGCCCCAAGCGCCGTCTGGGCCAATGGCTGCGCGGTTTGGCGATCCTGTTGACGGCTGGCGCGGGGCTGGTGCCGATCCTCTCGGAGCTCTGGCAGATCGGCCGACAGCCAATGATCCGCCCGGGCTGGTCGCCGCTGCTGCTCGGCCTGGCGGCTTTATTCCTGCTGCTCGACCGCTTCCTGGGCGGCACCAGCTCCTGGATGCGCTATCTCGCGGCGAGCCAGGCAATCGGCGACCTACTGCGCCGGTTTCGCTTCGACTGGACGCTGCAGCAGGCCGCCTGCGCCGGTCAGCCGCCGGATGGCGCTCACACCGAGCGCCTGATCGGCCTGTGTCACCGGCTACTGGCCGGCGTGGATCGCGTGGTTCAAGAGGAGACCCAAGCCTGGGCGAGCGAGTTTCGCGGAGTCCTCAGGCAGATCGACGAGGCCGCGATCAAGGCGGCCCGGCGAAAAGGGGTTGGGGCCATCGAGGTCGCGGTGACGAATGGAGACCAGGTCAGCGGGACCTGGCGACTGCGGATCGACCAGGGACCCGAGCAGCTCTATGCCGGCAAGAAGGCGACCTTGACGGGGCTGCTCCCTGGCCCGCGGCAGCTGAGCGTTGTGGGGGAGATTGCAGGCAAGCCGGTGCGCGATGGGGCGCTGGTCCAGGTCTCCGAGGACGTGGTCGAAGCCGTCACGCTTACACTATCCTGATGGCCCGTGTGTTGCCATCCGTGGCAGGCCATTGCTAGGCTGCCGGCACATTGCTGCCGCAGAGAAGCCGTCCGGTGCCCGAGACCGACGATACACGCCCCATCCGCCTCCTTCATCTCTCGGACATCCACTTC
>JARRNE010000445.1:0-6243 GCA_037385305.1 Chromatiaceae bacterium
CAGACCCCTGGCCAAATCGCTACTATGCTTGGGGTATGAGGAAGGTCACGTAGCAACAGAGGAGGGCTCGTCATGCCAGGCAGCGTGTACAAGGTCATCGAATTGGTCGGTTCCAGCGAGACATCCTGGGAGGAAGCCGCGCGCCACGCGATCGAGACGGCGGCAGAGCATGTGCACGAGCTGCGCGTCGCCGAAGTGGTCAGCATGGACGTCAAGGTGGAGGAGGGCAAGGTCGTCGCCTATCGCACCAAGGTCAACGCGTCGTTCAAGTACGAGGGGCACCCTCAGTAGGGTTTGCGGGATTTGCTGGCCCAGACTGAGGGCATGAAAAAGCCGCCTGCCAGCACGCACGACCCGACTGCTTGGAGGATTGGCTTCCGAGCCGGACTTGCGGGCAACATCACGCGGATTCCCCCGCCCGGTATCGACTGTCGTGCGTATGTCGCCGGGCTTATCGAGGGACGGGCTGCCCGCGGCCAACGTGTGGTGCGCCTACCGGTCAAGAAGCGGTAGGAGGCCGGCAGATGTGAGAACGACATCCGCCTTGTAGCCAGCGCGCTCGACGGGTCGCCAGATTCGGTAACGGTGACCCACTCGTCCGTTCGACGTGGGCGCCACCCACACCCCAGGATGCAGCCCTCGGATCCCCGTCTCCGGCCAACGGGAAAAGGCAAGACGCTCTGTGCCGAGGCCTCACAAGCGCGTTGCACGTCGGAGTGCAACTGACCGCTGACCTGCGGCGACCTGTAGTCCGTTTTTGGAGACGGGCATCTCCGCACCAAGCGGGTCAGTGTAACCACAAAAGGCTACGGAATTGCCCACCAATGAAACCGTGACCGCCGCCACAAAAAAGCGCATAAGCAACTTCTAAACTTGTTCGTGTGGCGCCGGCCGGCGCCCGGCTCCGGCAGCGCGGGCTGCGGCCAAAGCGCTGCTGTTTTTCGTGGCCATGGGAGGTTGAAGTGGTAGTAAATCCCAGGCAAGTCCCCGATTGGTATATCGCTAGCGTCGATGTTGTCCAACACGCCGGCGGCATTCTGCGGGAAGTAGAGATCGCGTTGCTTGATTTCCTGGAGACCAAGGATGCCGACATCCGCGTGTCGGCCGAGATGGTCCAGCTTCTCGACGCCCTTCACGGCGTCATTGGTCAGCTCGCCCTGGTGGAGATGACGACTCGTAAGCTATTCGATGAGTCGGCCAGTCGACGTGTCCTGCATGCATCGGAGCCAGTTCTCGCTGGGGAACATCGTTCAAGTCCGCAGGGGTAAGCTCCGAGGCGGGTAGTTTTCGGTAGGCGCAGGCGCGGGTGGTGGTGTTTCCCGGTTGAATTTGCGGCGACAAGGTTGACGGCGAGGAATTGGCGCCTTTCGTAAACATCGACCTAGCCCAGGTACGGACATCGCTTGTGCCTCATCCGCAGCGGATTCGGCCTTCGCGGCGTCAAGCCATCTTGGGGTAGTCCGCGATGCCCGGATTGTCTTTGACGTTCTTGAGCACCGGCGTGTTCAGCCTGTGGAGCTTCACTGTCGTGATGTCGCGTAGATACTCGGCCACCACGTCCCAGATCGGCGCCCCCGGTGCCTTGGAGCCGACCGTCGCCCAGCCGGCGACCGTGTATTTCTTGCCCGCCTCGATCTTGCTCCCGTCATCGAGCGTCATGTCGGTGATGCGCTTGCCGATGTCCTGGGTCGGGTCGCACACGTAGCTCATCCCGCCCACTCGCACCATGTCGCCCCCCTGCTGCAGGTACGGGTTCCGATTGAACAGGTTGTCGCACACGTCTTCCAGGATGGTCTTGATCTGCGCACCGGGCATCTCCCGCCGATAGGTCTCCGGGTAAGTGATGCAGGTCTGATCCAGCACGTTCTCCATGGTGATGCGCTGCCCGGGGAGAATGGTGGTGCCCCAGCGAAAGCCCGGGGAAAGGCTGATCTGGGCATCCCGCACCTTGCGCAGGGCGTCGCAGATGACCTGATCGAAGGTGCCGTTGAAGTTGCCGCGCCGATAGAGGGTCTCCTCGGCGGTGGCCAGCTTCTCCGCGAGCTTGCCCTCGTGGGGCGCGCGCACCTTCTCGATGTACCGCTCCATCTCCTTGTCGGCGGGCAGCAGATTGGAGAACACCGGCAGTAGGCGGTACCTGTAGTCGCGCACCTTGCCGTCCTTCACGTCGAGGTCCATGACAGCGAGGAACTTCCCGTTGGAGCCCGCGTTGGTCACCAGGGTCTGGCCCCCCGGACTCTTGACGATGGATGGGGCGGGCACGCCGTCATGGGTGTGGCCGCCAAAGATCACGTCGATGCCGCTCACCCGCGAGGCCATCTTGAGGTCCACGTCCATCCCGTTGTGGGAGACGACCACCACCACCGCGGGCTTCTCCTTCTCGCGCACCTGGTCGACAACCTGCTGCATGTGATCGTCCCGGATGCCGAAAGTCCAGTCCGGAATGAGGTAGCCCGGATTGGCGATGGGGGTATAGGGGAAGGCCTGGCCGATCACGGCCACCTTCAGGCCGCCGACCTCCTTGATGGTGTAGGGCTTGAAGGCCAGGCCGGTGTCGGCGTCGTACCCGGGAAAATCCGCAAACCGGTAATCGAAGCTCGCCGCGTCGTTCACCTTGATGTTCTGGGCCACGAAATCGCCATTGAAGGCGCCGATGTTCTTGATGACCTCGGCTTCCGGATAGGTGAACTCCCAGTGCCCGGTCATCACGTCGACGCCCAGCAGGTTGGTGGCGCCGACCATGTCCATCCCGCGGGTCCAGTAGGCGGTCCCAGACCCCTGCCAGGTGTCGCCCCCGTCCATCAGCAGGGTGTTGCCATGCCCGCGGTGGTCGCGTATGCGGTTGATCAGGGTCCGCAGATGGGCGAAGCCGCCGACTCGACCGTACCGGTGTGCGGCATGGTCGTAGTCCAGGAAGGTGAGGGCGTGGGCCTCTATGGTGTGGGGCTTGACATGGAAGTGCTTCAGCAGGGCATCGCCCACCAGATGGGGCGGGTGCCCTTTCGCGCCCCCGATGCCCAGATTCACACTCGGCTCGCGGAAATAGATCGGATTGAGCTGCGCATGGGTGTCGGTGATATGCAACAGGGTCAGGTTGCCGAACTTGGGAACCTCGTAGAGGTCCGACGGGGCGCGCCTGGCGGAGAAGGCGGACGCCGGGAGCATGCCGGCCGCACCGGCCAGGCCCAGGAGCTGGACGAATTCGCGGCGGGAAATGGTCATTGCAGGCTCTTCCTCCGAGGTGACGGTCTATCGGAACGGTCTTGTTGGACGGCGGCTTCTGCGCGAACGGTCCGCCCGTCAGGCTAACGGTCATGGTGCCAGCGCCACCCCAGAAAATGTAAGTCGCTGGCGCCGTGGCCGTTTCCCGGCCGCCATGCACGCAGTGGGGAGGCTCCCTTGCATGAAATCCCCGCCCGGCCGCTGGGCCACGGGTCGAGCCTTCTATGGGGAGGCCGTTGATGTATGCTGGCCGTTGCGGTCTTATGAAATCAAGGCATTGCCAGGCCGTTGACACGGAACCAGGAATTGGTCAGTGCAACGATGCAGAGGTTCTGAGAGGGTCTCTGGTAAATCCGCTGCGCGGGCCATGTCCCAAGACGACCGGAACGGACGTCTCGCTGTCTCTGAAAATTCATGCGATCGGTGTAACGCGGCTGCTACACTTGCCAGCGAGGCGCAGGGATGCGTCTCACCCCCCGGATGGTGGAGCAGGGAAGCTCGTTTGTACTTAGCGACCTCTTGGACACCCGGCTTCCCTTGCCGGGTTCTTTTTTTGGCTGGGCGCGCAAGAGAGAAAGCGGGGGGTAGCCCCGGTCTCGGGTCGTCCTGTACCTGGCCGCAGGCCGGGTCCAGCTGGGCCATACACGCCTCCCGTCCCAAGCCCGCCCGGGGCCGGCTAAGCCACCACAGCGAGCGCCTGGAGACGCCGCCTCGAGCTCGGCCGTCGCCTCGAGCAGGAGCCCCACTCCCGGAGCCGTCGGAAAAAAGATGTTTGCGGCGTTACCGAATCCGCGCCATCCTCCGCAATGACTCGGTCTGAGGGGGAACGACGACGCATGAGCAACTTTGCGGCACAGATCTCCGCCTGGCTGGACGCCATTGACAGTTTCGTCTGGGGGCCGGCCATGCTCGTGCTGCTGCTCGGCACCGGCCTCTATCTCACCCTCGCCATGGGGCTGATGCCGATCCGGCGGATTCCCACGGCCTTCCGGCTGCTCGCGCGTGGGCGCAGGGCGGGCGAGGGCGAGAAGGGCGATATCACGCCGTTCCAATCACTGATGACGGCGCTGTCGGCCACCATCGGCAACGGCAATATCGTCGGTGTGGCGGCGGCCATCTCGCTAGGAGGGCCGGGCGCCGTGTTCTGGATGTGGATGACGGCGCTCGTCGGCATGGCCACGAAGTATTCCGAGGCCGTGCTCGCAATCCGCTATCGCGAAGTGGATGCGGACGGTCGCTACGTCGGCGGGCCCATGTATTACATCCGCAACGGTTTGGGCCGACGGTGGGCCTGGCTCGGCTTCGCATTTGCCTTGTTTGCGACCGTTGCCGGTTTCGGCATCGGCAATATGTTCCAGGCCAAGGCCGTGGTCGATGTCGTCAACGGCAATCTCGGCATTGCCAACTGGGTCACCGGGGTTGTGATGGCCGTCTTCACCTTCCTGGTCATCATCGGCGGCGTCAAACGGATCGGACAGGTGGCCCAGTTTCTCGTGCCGTTCATGGCCCTGGTCTATATCGTTGGAGGGCTCATCATCATCGGGGCCAACATCGCCGATGTCCCCGAAGGTCTCCTATTCATCGTGCACAACGCCTTTACGCCGACCGCTGCGGCCGGTGGCTTCACGGGTGCTGCCGTGTGGATCGGCATCCAGCAGGGCGTGGCGCGGGGCATCTTCTCGAACGAGGCAGGGCTCGGGAGTGCCCCGATCGCCCATGCGGCCGCTCGCAACAACGATCCGGTGCGTCAGGGTATGGTCGCGATGCTCGGCACCTTCATCGACACCATCCTGGTCTGCACCATCACTGCGCTTGTGATCCTCACCGTGCATGTGCCCGTCACCGGTGCGGACGGCACAATGCAGATGATGGCGGCGTGGAAGAGCGGGATGACGGGAGCCGACCTCTCCATGCTCGCCTTCAACGGCGGCATCGCCGGTGGGCGCTGGATCGTGATGTTCGGCTCCATCATCTTCGCCTATACGACGATCCTGGGCTGGAGCTATTACGGCGAGCGCGCAGCGGAATATCTGTTCGGCGAGCGGGTCGTGCTGCCTTATCGGTACCTGTGGGTTGTGTTCGTGTTCATCGGCTCGGTGATCCAGCTCGAGACAATCATCACGGTCGCGGACATCATGAACGCACTGATGGCCATTCCGAACCTGATCGCGCTGCTGCTGTTGAGCGGGACGATCTTGAGGCTTACGCGGGCTTCCCGGGCCGCGACGGAGGGCGACCTGGAGGCACCATCGCCGTCCTTTCCGGCGCCGGCCCCGGTGCCCGCGGATTAGTCACGCGGCAGGTTCGGGTGCGCTTTCGAAGGCGCACCCAGGCGCCGGCGAACCTTGATTGGGCGTCGCTCAGCCGTTCGGCGGTGTCCACTCGCAGGCCGTGCTCGGCGCCGGCCCGAACCTGGCTCCCGGCGCCAGTGCGGCGCCGGGCTATGAGCTCATCCGGCGGACCCAGTCGGCGAATGCCGCCAGGAACGTCTGGAGAAACTCCCGCGTCGGCGCGTCGGTCAGGGTCCCGGCGTCATCGAACTTGCCGGCGGCCTGAGCGATCATGACCTCCGGGCGATTCAGCACATAGGCGTTCAGGAACACCAGCATCTGCCGCAGGTGGTACTGCGCGCGGGCGCTGCCGAGCATGCCCGGCGAGGCGCCCATGATCGCCACCGGCTTGCCGTCGAATGGCTGGTCCGGAGGGCGCGACGCCCAGTCGATGGCATTCTTGAGGACGCCGGGGACGGAATAGTTGTACTCCGGGGTCACCAACAGCACGCCGTCCGCGGCGGTGAGATGCTCCCGCAGGCGCTGGACCGACGCCGGATAGCCCTGTAGTCGCAGGTCATCGTTGTACAAGGGGAGATCCCCGATACCAGCCCGCTCCAGGGTGACGCCTTCGGGCAGCAGCTCGCCCGCAGCCTTCAGCGCCGCGCTGTTGTAGGACGTCTCCCGCAGGCTGCCGGAGATACCGACGATATGAATCACGCTTGGGGTGGCCATGCTTGCTCCTCGCTCG
>JARRNE010000446.1:0-3369 GCA_037385305.1 Chromatiaceae bacterium
GGGGGCTGTCGGCGAGCCCGAGGGTTTCTGTTTGAAAGCCGCTACAGTTGGGGTCGAGAACCACCCGGACCTTGGAAAGCACTCTACGGGCTTCTACTGGCGAAACAGGCGGTGGGAAAAAGAAAGGGGTGAGACGCGCGCGTAAAGATGTCCAAATGTACAGACAGTTGTCTATACTTACGCCATGGATGTAAGGGTATCCGGATTTGAGTGGGACGAAGGGAACTGGCCGAAATGTGCCAGACACGGCGTCACGCGCGCCGAGATCGAGGCGCTGTTTTCAAGCGGGGCCTGCGGTCTACCCGGACCCTGCCCATTCGCTGTCCGAAGAGCGGATGCTGGCTCTTGGCAGGACGGAGGGCGGGAGGTTCGTTCTGGTGGCGTTCACGCTCCGACTGGCGGGGCACGAAACCATGATCCGCCCCATCAGCGCCCGTTACATGCACAGGAAGGAGGTTGAGCACTATGAGCGACAACGACAAACGTAAATCCCTGCCTCGGCTGGCAACGGACGAAGAGGCGGAGCGCTTCGTCGATGAGGCGGACTTGAGCGAATACGACCTGTCTGGTTTTAAGCCGGTGGGGTTCGAGTTCGAGAAGAAGTCGGCCCGGATCAATATGCGTCTTCCGGAACCCATGCTCGATGCGGTGAAGGCAAAAGCCCTAGCGCGCGGCATCCCCTATCAGCGGTTTATCCGCGAGGCGATAGAACGGGCTCTCACCGAGCGGCAGCCGTGACATAGCCGATAAACACGCGGCCATTTTGAGACGGCGTTTCGGGACGGGCAAGCCGTTGAAATCACTCACCCACAGAAACCGTCCCGGAAATGACCGTTTTTGAGACACACATGCTCTGCTAAGCTATGGCCGTCATTCCGCCTAGCAAAACCGTTTGTTTTTGCGCGATCATTATGAGTTTTTGCTTGGCGGGGGAAAGGCCATTAGGGGCGAAGCATCGCCGAAGCATTGTGCTTTGGCAATTTACAGAAAGTATGCTTAAAGACTGAGAATCAAGAGAGTGTGCTTCATTTACGATATACTTTTTCAATGCCAATGTTTCCGTTTGCAATGATGCATAGAATAAATATAACACGCTGATGTAATGGATATTTTAGCTGATATATTTGCTGTGAGGGCCACGGGGTCACGGAGGGCCACTGGGTCTTTCCACTTGCGTCGACTCGGGCTAGGCTGCGCGCATGGCGAGACCGCTGCGTAGAAAGAGGCGTATCTACTCGAGCTTTCCCGCTACCTTGTGCCCGTGAGAACGTCCGCTCTGCCGTGAAAGCGGACGTTGCGCCGAGGCGGTTTTGCCGGGCGAGCGCACGCGGCGAAAGCTTACAAGCAGAAGGGATAGAGTCGACACGTCCTGGCGAAAGCGCCGATCCCACATGGCGGCATGCAGCGATTGCCTGCGGTGAATGCAAGCGTTCGCGGATCGGGGCGATGCCGCCTGTACCGGGGGGCAGCGTGCAGGTCGTGCGGTGGGTCTGTACCGTCGCCGCCGACCGGCCACGACGGTGCTCTACCAGCTCGTGCAGGAGCACCTGGAGACCTTCCTCTCCCTCAGCGAGGAGGGCACGGGCGAGGGCTTTCGCGGGTACGTGGAACGGGATTTCCCCAAGTACCTCGATTGCGGAATTCTGGCCCGAGGTCGTGCGCGGGCGCGCTGTAAGGACTGCGGTGAGGACTTCCTGACGGACTTCTCGTGCAAGGCGCGCGGGGCCTGCCCGTCTTGTAACACCCGGCGCATGGTGGAGTTCGCCGCATGCAGCATCGCTTCTTCGCCGAGCCTGTCATCCAACGGCTTCAAGGATAGTGTTGCCCCGGGTCCGACTGGGTTTGGAGCCCTCGCTTTCCTCGCCTCGGTAGGGCTCGACTGCCTCCTCCGTACGTGGAAAAGACCCGTTGAATCGCCTGTCCTTTAACGGGTCCCTAGCGGACCTTGACCATCGTCCAGGCCCGTTCCCGGTCGAGACGGTCCGGGGCGCGTCCGCGCCAAAAATGCACGCTGTTATCATCCTTGATATTCTCTAGGAGGAATGATCAGATATTCTTTGGACGGAATGTGTGCATGTGGGATCTAGAGGCGACCGACACCTTTGAGGAATGGTGACTTACGCTCACCGCGGAGGAGCAGGACGGTATAACGGCCCTGGTCGAGTTGCTGGGAGAACCGGGTCCGAAGCTGTCCTTATCCCTGCTCCTCAGGCATCGAAAACTCGAAATTCCCCCACATGCGCGAGCTGCGTATGGAATCGCACGGCGACCCAATCCTCGTGTTTTATGCCTTCGACCCGCGCCGCGTGGCGGTGTTGCTGATCGGGGGGACCAAGAGCGGCAAGGAAAAGCGGTGCTACAAGGAGTATGTCCCGAAGGCGGACAAGCTTTATGAGCAACACCTGAAGAGTATGGAGGGCTGACCATGGCCAGGAAGTTTTCAGAGCTGACGAAGGAGTTCCCGACCGAGCGGCGGGCGCGCATCGATGCTGCCAAGACGCGTCGGCGCGAGGACATGGAGCTCGCCGAGCTGCGCCAGGCGCTCTCGCTCACCCAGTCCACCCTTGCCGAGGCGCTCGGCGTCAAGCAGGCCGAAATCTCCAAGATCGAAAACCGCGCCGATATTTTCGTCAGCACCCTGCGCCGCTTCGTCCAGGCCATGGGCGGTGATCTCGAAATCCGCGCTGTCTTTCCCGACCGGGCCGTGATCATCAGGAATTTCTCCTCCCTGGCCCAGGGCGATGGCAGAGCGGCGCGCTGAAACATCAAAGGTTGCATACGCTGGACTGGAAGAGGCGTTGCGGCCACATGGCGGTTATGGAAATCTTCCGACAATAGCCCCTAGACAGCGCCACCCCGCAGATTCCTCTACAGACTTGACAGTCTGTAACGCATCCAAGACTTGTTGTTAACGCTCCGGTGCTCCCGTTGCATCGACTGAAAGATCAGAAACCCGGCGCTGAGATCAAGGGCTCGAAGTTCACCCTCACCCTCGTACGCCTATTGAGCACGGAGTTCGCCGATATCGAGCGCGATTTGCGGGAGAAGATCGCCACGGGGCCGCGGTTCTTCGCCAACGCCCCCGTCGTCCTGGATCTCCAACAAGTGCGGGACATCCGACCAGATCTCGATTTTCTCGCCTTGGTGAAGCTGCTCAAGCAATTGGCGTTGGTTCCCGTGGGTGTGCATCACGCCACCTTGGCTCAGCAAGAAGCGGCCGTCGCGGCTGGCCTTGCCGTTATCAAAGGCGGTGGTGTTCCCGAACCGCCTACAGCACCCGAGCCCAAGGATGCCACTGGAGCCAAGGCTGAAAACCTCCGGGTGCCTACAAAGGTCCAGCCCCCTCCGAGGAAATCAGCCGAGGTAACC
>JARRNE010000447.1:0-5235 GCA_037385305.1 Chromatiaceae bacterium
ATCTTGATCGAGCCGGGGATCAGGGCCGTTCCGCCGGCGTCGTAGCTCCCGGGAAAGCCGTCGGTGAAGATGGATCTCTGCGTCTCGCCCTCCACATAGGTACCGGCGGGATAGGCAACCGTCCCGCCGCCACCCAGGCCCAGGACCGAGGTACTCATATGCTGCCAGGTCGCGGGGTCGTTGCCGGGGCTCCAGAAGACATCCGTGGTATCCGCGGAATGGGCCATGAGGGGCGGCACGAGGTTGTCGAGATCCCGCAGGTCCTGTGACCAGTAGTAGAAGGCGGCATCCGCCAGAAAACCGGTGTTCTGGTCCGCGTAGGGGGCCTCGGGCGTGTATTGGGTGACCTCGAATGGATTCTCGGGAAGGGTGACGCTTTCCGCATCCCTGTTGGAAGCAACGGCGGTCGGGATAGGCGCGGCCCAGCTGTCCTCCCAGCCGCCGTCGGAGACCAGCAGCTGGAAATTGTTCCGGCAGGCCCGCCTGGGAGAGTCGCTGTCCGCCGAGTCTTCCAGATAGGGGGGATCCGTGGCGAAAAAGTCCCCCGCATGAATCGCCGCGTGCACGAGGAGCTTGCTGCCGACCGGGCGCCGGGAGAACAGCCAGTCGTAGAAGGCGGGGGTACCCCCACGGAAGCTCTGCAGGCGCTCGGGCAGCTCCTGATCCGACGGATCGAGGCCCTGGTAGGCGAAGCGCACACTGGGACTCATGCCCCGCATACCCCGGCTGATGACCGTCTTCTCCAGGCGCAGGCGCGTCCGGTAATAGGCAAACCAGTTGGCGAAGTTCTGCTTCGCCGCCGCCGCGTCCGCAAAGGCCCCCCGAGCGATGTCGTCGGAGCTGCCAACCAGGACCCGCGTGTAGCATTTGTCGTTCTGCCTGTCCCCATCGCAGCCTTCCGCGACCCGACCGGAATTTCCGGGCTCAAACACATAGTAATAGGCGGGACAGACACGCTGGCCGGAGAGACACTGCTGCGCCCAGTTCCTGGCCACGGCGGCAATATCCGCCGGCGGCGCTGTGGATGTGGGGTCGAAGCCCGGGTTCAGGGGATCGATCAGGTAGAGGTTGGTCGTACCATCGCCAGGTAAAGGTTGGTCGTACCATCGCCCGAGGAGCAGGGGGCCGCCGGCTGCTCCCACACCGCGACATAGTCCGTGGCCAGATTGACCCGGCAAGCGTCGCTGAAGAAGACGTCCCGCCAGGCGCTCGTGAAGGTCGCGTTGCCGTCACTACCCTGCACGGGCAGGCCGCTCCGATTATTGGCCGGCGCGTAGCGGATCTGGGGATCGTAGTAGAGGGGATTGAAGTCGCTCGAGGCGGCCCGGCGCGTCACCAGGATATCCGGTTGATCGGCCAGGGGCAGGTCGTCCGGCAGATAGCCGAACCCGGTGTCCCCCGCATCATCCAGCGTGAGGACCAGGTTGGGCGGCACGCCCCTGAGGAGAAAGGGCGGCGCATCGGCCAGGTCAATGGCGGGCACGATGCCCGGCACCGCCACCAGGGCAGCGGCCAGGACCAGCATCCATGCGCGATCAACCGGGCTGCCCGGGTGCCTTCCAAGCATCAGGCCATCCTCCGTCAATAGCCGTAGACCTTGGCGACCGTCGCCTGGAGGAGCACCTTGGCCGTCGGCGAAGCCCCGTAGCCGAGGGCGCTGACCGTATAGAAGTGAACCCCCCGGCCCCGGGCCGCCGCCTCCACGTCGAGCGGCGGCACGTAGCGATGCTCGATCGCGATTCTGGGCTGGGCGGAGACGCCCGGCAGGGGAGCTGACGCCAGGTCCGCGCCCCAGGCGCTCGCATCGTCATAGTCAATCGCCTGGTCTGCTGTCTCGAGCACGGCCACGCTCCCCTTCCCCACGCAGGACTCGCCGTCGTCGATAGTGCAGCCGCAGGAATCGCCGTCCTCGATGGTGCATCCCGGCCAGACGTTTTGCGTACCGGCCCCGTTCACCTCGGGAGGCCCCGCCAGTCGGTCCAGGTAGGTGAGGCCCTCCTGCAGCCCCGCCTCCGCCGCACGGAAGGCAACATCCTTGTCCCGCAGGTTGCCGGCCATCTTCTCCTCCACGATGGTCGTCTGCGTGGCGGTGATGCCGAGGATGGTCATCACCACCAGGATGATGAGCGCGACAAGCAGAACCGCGCCCCGCTCCTTCGGCGATCCTTCGGCACGGCGCATCTTCATCGCTGAACGTACCAGGGAGCGCGGGTGCGCAGGGCCACCGTGAAGGCGAACCGGTCGTAGAGTCTGCCGTCAGCGGCGAGTCCGGCCCCCAGGCGGTCATCCCCCCCGGGCCACCTGGAATCCGACGGATTGGCACCGGTCTGCGACACGTTGGTGTCCTCCGAGGTGGCCAGCAGCTCGATTTCTGCGCTGTAGACATTCGGCCAGTTGCCGGCGGCGGTAACCGTCGCCGCGTCGGCGTTGAAGAAGTCAATCATTCCGTCGCCGTCGGCGTCCCCGTTGTAGGTGATCCGCAGATCGGCGATGTCGTTGACGAGCTGCTGGCTCATCCCGCTGTTCGCGCCCCAGACGCAGAGCGACGGGCGGAAACGGGTCGACACCGCCCGGCAGCTTGCCGGGTTACCGGCGAGCCCCCCATTGGCCGTGTCCGTGCAGCAGATGTAGTAGACCCGGTAATCGAACGGGTAAACGGACGCCCTGTTCGCGACGCCGGGGATCTGGCTTGTACCTGCGAAGTTGTACCGGCGAGACAGGGCAGCGCTTGTGTTCGGCCCGGCGGCGTGCTGCAACAGGCCTCCGGTGCCTAGGGCGGAGATCGCAAAGACGTCGCTGCTCTCGCAATCGGTGATCAGGGCCAGGCGGCCAGCCCTCAGGTCCGGGTTCGCCGATATCAGCTGGATCGGCTGCGTCGCGTTAACCCCCGATGGGGTTCCCACGGCGACGGGGGTCGGCTGCCCCCAGGTCCCCCAGAGCGCCAGCACATCGCCCCGGACCCAGCGACCGAGCACGTTCTGGGGTAGCGCCGCCCAGGCGCCCCGCTGGGCGGGCTGCCCGGCGCCCGCATCAAAGGTCGCGTCGTATCCGAGCGGCGACGTCGAGCTCAGAATAGTACCTCCCGCGCAGCCGGCAGGATTCTGTCGCAGACTGCACGCCAGGGTATTGAGGGTCTTGCGGACCTCGTCCATTCCCAGACTGCTGCAGCCCATGTCGCGTGCGGCGCGGGTGTCCCGCGCAAACACCTGGACGGCGAACCGGGCGTTCTCCTGCAGATGGGAGAAGTCCTGTTCCGCCCGGAACGAGCGCTGGCTGGAGAGCAGGACCTGAAGGATTCCGGCCGTCAGGAAGAGCCCGACCGCCATGGCGACCAGCAGCTCCACCAAGCCGAAGCCGTTCGGCCGGAGCGGGTCGAGGTCGGTTGCTCCCGATTCTGGCCTAACGGTCATGGCGCCAGCGCCACCCAAGAGAATGCAAGTCGCTGCCACCATGACCGGTTTCCCTCACCCCGGCCCTCTCCCAGGGAGCGAGGGGGATTTGGAGCGTGCTGCGCGCGACTTTCGGTAGACATCTGGATGGCCCGTCAGGCTAGGAGCGGATCGGCAGCCTCGAGCACACTTGAAACGCCATGTCTCCAGCGTCCCGGCCCGTAACCCCGGTCCGTTCGCCGTGGGCGTCATTCCACCGCACCACCACCTGGCAGTTGCCGGCGCCACAGGCGTTACCCGACGAGCAGTCCAACGCCCCCAGGCTCCCGCTGTCGGCTGGGGGCGGCAGCCCAAGGGAGGTCATGAGCTGTTTCCAGGCATCGAACTGAGGATTTCCGCTGTCGGCCGAGGGATCCGCGACGAAAGGCCCGCCCGCAAAGGCCGCGGGGTCTGCCCGGACCCGGTCCAGGAGGTCATAGACGGCAATGGTGGCTTGCGAGCGCAGATAGGCGCTGTGATTGCTCTTCATGCCGGCAAGCTGGAGCGCTGCCAACCCCAACAGCCCGACGGCAAGGACGAGCACCGCGATCAGCACCTCCATGAGGGTGAAGCCGCGCTGCCCCGCTCGCCCCTTCCTGCGCCTCCCGACGCACCGCCGAGACAGGGGATCGCACGAAACCCTGATCCTCGATCCGGAAGTTGAGCCACGCTCGTGCGCTTCGTGGTGAGCTGCTCTTTCCAGGCTGATCGGTTCGGTGGACATGGACAAAGGTCCTCCCCCGCGCTTGGTCCACTTGCGCTCAAACTGTAGAACAGATCACAGCTTCTGGCCACCGCTCGAGCAAACGGCAGACGCGACAGGCCGCCGAGCGATGGAGATCCCGACCCGGAGGGTCTGCATCCCCGCCCCGAGGCTCGGAGGCGCCGGTGCGCTGGCGTCCGCGGCCGCGGCAGGTCCAACCCGCGCCGACCGGAAGAGCGGGGTTGGGGGTTGTCCGCCGGCATTCACCTGCATCTCGACCATCCGGTAATCCGGTTGCCCCATACGCTTCGCGATCAGGCGGGCCCTGGCCTTGAAAGCATCCAGGGTGCGTCCGATGAGATCGGCCTCGGCTGCCTTGCGACGGTCGTCGGAGACGACGTACTCGACCGACCGCAGCAAAAGCCTCTCCTGAAGACGGCCGATGAGCCCGCTCAACACGGCCGCATCCTTTGCCCGTAGCCGGATACTCTGGGTGACCCGCCAGCCGCTCAGGCTGCCCTTCAGGTAGACCGGGACGGTCTCGTAGGCAAGGGTCTGGACCTGAACCTGGGTAACCGCTTTGGCCTGCTCGAGCCCCCAGGTCACCAGACCGTTGACCTCCCGGGCCAGATCCGCCGCCTTCGCCCCCTGCCGCTGGGCGGCCAGGACTGCAACCACCTCGTCGGCCTGGACCTGCCGCTCCGCCGCGACCGCCAAGCTGACCCGATCGTAGGTCAGGGGCTGATCGGCCAGGCTGGGGCTGGTGACAGCGCCCGAGAGAAGACACAAGACAGCGATTCGAAGGACCTGGAGGGGAGCTGGCAACGGCATATGGATCCTCCTGCGCGACAAGCTTCAGCCAGCCCCGGCCTTCAGCCCCAAGCCTCCACCCCTGCAGGCCGAAGGCTGAGCGCTAAGCAGTGGTTCAAGAACAACTTGGCCATATCTTCCTGGCCGGCCAACGGTAGGGCGCAATAGGCGATAGCCGTATTGCGCCGCATGTCTTCGGGGCCCATTCGGCGCAATACGCTGCGCTATTGCGCCCTACACCGAATGAAGTGTTTCGGTAGTTTTTGCGTCGTTCCTGACCGCTAACCCCCAACC
>JARRNE010000448.1:0-3367 GCA_037385305.1 Chromatiaceae bacterium
GCAGGCGCCCGGTGCTCTTCTATCGGGGTAACGATGTCTATGACCCGCAGGACGTCGGCTTCGTATCGGACGTGCCGTCCGCGGACGGGCGGCAGTTTTTCGCCTACGACACCAGAGCACCGGGCAACGGCAACGGGGGGCATGAGGGCAGGGCATACGGTACGGAGCTTCCCGAGCCCGAGAAGGCCGCGCTCCTGGAGTATCTGAAGACTTTCTTAGGAGGCCACTGACATGACCGGCATAGCGCAGCGTCTGACGAAGCGGCCTTTGCTCCTCGCCGCGGCCGCGGTCGTCCTGTTTCTGATTGCAGGGGGAGCCTTTCTCACCTGGTACAAATTCTTCCGGGAGGAGCCACAGCCGGATTGGGTGCGCGCGGATCCGGACACTCGCTTCAAGTACGGATCTATAGGCGCTGAATGGGATGCCGGCATTCCCTACTGGATCTTTTACGTCCTGCCCCGGATGTTTCCCGAGAAGCTGCCGGGTCCGGGCGGCTACGCGTCCTTCGGGGTCCCCTGGGAAGAGGGTCGGGAGCTACCGGTGGGCTTTACCAAGAAGGTCATCGGCTTCCCGCGGGTTGCCAACAACTGCGCTGTCTGCCACGCGGCAAGCTACCGGACCAAGGCTGGCGAGGTCCCTACCGTCGTAACGGCGGGACCTGGCAACACCACCAATGTGGAGGCATTCTTCCGCTTCTTCGTCGATTGTGCGAAGGACCCGCGCTTCAACGGCGACAACGTCCTGTGGGAGATCGCGAACGTGACCCAGCTGTCGTGGCTGGACAAGCTGCTGTACAAGTACCTCATCATTCCGATCACGAAGCAGCGGCTCGTGGAGCGGGAGGCGCAGTTCGCCTGGGTCTACCGACCCGACTTTCCCGACTGGGGCCGCGGGCGCGACGACGCCATGAACCTCACCAAGTACTTCATGCTGCAGCTGCCCATGGACGACACCTTCGGCCCGACGGACATGCCGTCGATCTGGAACCTCAAGAAATACGACGCCCCCGACAACCGCATGAACTGGGCGGGGGACAGCCACGACGCGTACTCCGTCATCATCGACTCGGCCCTCGGGCTGCTCGGCTCGCAAAACGGGCCCAAGCACAAAGACGACTTTCTGGCGCAGATGGACTGGCTCGAGGAGTACCTGCGGAACAAGCCCGCTCCGGCCTATCCCTTCCCGGTCGACCAGACGAAGGCGGCTCAGGGAAAGATCGTCTTCGACCGGACTTGCGCGTCATGCCACGCGAGCCGGAGGACAGGGACACCGATACCGACGGCTGAGGTCGGAACCAACCCGGATCGCATCGCCACCTGGGGTAAGGAGTACGCCATCGCATCCAACAAGGTTGTGAGCCGCATGGGCATCGAACGGAAGGGCCTGGTCGAGGAGCCGCTCACCGGCTATGTTGCCCAATATCTCGATGGAATCTGGCTGCGCGCACCCTACCTCCACAACGGCTCGGTGCCCACCCTGCGCGACCTGCTGAAGCCTGTCAATCAAAGGCCGCAGGTGTTCTACCGCGGGTATGACCTCTACGACCCGGTGAACGTAGGATTTGTCTCGACCGGACCCCAGGCGGAGAAGGTGGGCACCATGCTGGATGTGAGTCAGCGGGGCAACGGCAACGAGGGGCATACCTTCGGCACCGACCTGCCGGACGCCGAGAAGGACGCGCTGGTGGAGTATCTGAAGACCCTTTAACGGGCCGACAACCTCACGGGCGTGATGCTGCCGCCCGAGCTATCTGCCAGGCAGCTGGGGAGGCACTGATCAATCGCGCCTTCTCGATGGCGCGATTGATCACGTGCTCGAGCACCGCCTCCCGCGCGGTCGCCCCCGCCGAGTCGTTGATCGGCGGGTACAGCAAGACGTCCACCTAGCCAGCGGCTCCGAGCCTACCTTCAGCCCCGCCCCCGAGCCCGACGGGAAAAGTGTCATCGCACCGCGCCGGCCGGCGCGGTAGGGCTGGCTGGGAATGTGACCGTCCGGGTACGGAGGTATAACTACGAAGTTTCTGGTCGCCCGGGCGGTGGCATACTGGGGGGAAGGGAGAAGGGGACTGACCGGGAGGACCGATGCGCATCGGCGCGGGCATCAGCTCGATCCAGCGGCTGATCGCCAAGTTCGAGGACGGCACCATCGATGAGGTGGGCTACGCGCACCTGTGCGACCTCATCACCCGCCGGGAGGCACAGCTGCGAACGCTTACCAAGCACACCGACCCGCAGGCGTGCCGCGACGAGGCTGCGCAAAGGGGTTGCCGCGGAGCGCCAGGGGCGGACGACAGAGCCCTCCAACCTGCCGCGGCCCGGCACAGATGATGCTGCCTGCACTTTGCATTGGTGGTGTGGCTGTGGGTGCTCGCGTATCGTCGGCGCTCCCTAAGTCAGTGCTTCCCTGGACCAGTCGCTGGATCAACGCGGCAGCTTCGAGAAAACACAGTCGATGGCGCCCTGGTTGGTATCGCTGGGATACTGGGCGTTGATGTCACTTGCATACTGCTGGCGCGATACATCTCCGAAGTACAGCTTGGTCGTCTCGTCGATGAAATAGGTGTCGTTGCTGTTCACGCTCAGCAGGAAGGCGAGCGACTGGTCCCCGATCCTCTGACTACCGCAGGCGCTGCCGATCACGTTCAGGAATTGGTCCGCCCCTGGGTTCTCCATCAGGGCATCTGGTGCGAAGCCGACCCTGCCGCAAGCTGCCAGCATCGCTGTGGCGAAGATCGCGCCCAAGTATGCCTTACCCCTCATTGTGTACTCCTTAGGAAAAGCGTTCGCTGGCAGCCGGAGTCAGGCCCTAAGGTGAGCTCGTTCGCGCCAGCCGCGCCCGCTTGGCCGGGTGTTTCGCAGCTTGAGCCTACACTGGCCGCAAGGTGGCTGCTTGACAATTCACGACAAGTCTCCTCGGTTGCCGAGCAAGGCAACACCATGAAGGACTCTGTGCAATCCCGGGAGGTTGTCGAAGCAGCGCCGCAAAGACCCTAAGCGGGAGGCCTGCAGCCCCATCAGTATACCGTCGGGTTGACGGTTGCGGGAAGCGCTCGACGTGCCTGATGCTCGGTCCGCAACGCGATAGCCTCGGCGGAGGCGGGAAATCGCGATTTTCCGCCCCGCGTTGTGCAAGCCCGTCGAGGCGCTGTTGCGACACCCACCGAATCGACATGGATGATAGGCGCAAGGCGTTCATCGAGGCGCACCCGGAGGTCGTCCCGGCCGACACCTTGACCGTCTATAGCGGGCTATCGGTCAGCGCCGGCCTGTAGCCGCCTTTGGGTGGGCCGCGTCCGGTGCCGAGCTTCATGGCGCTGAGGTCGCTGGCGACATGGCGCAGTCAAATGTTCCTCCGCGCCCGCGGATCC
>JARRNE010000449.1:0-4368 GCA_037385305.1 Chromatiaceae bacterium
CACCAGCTCAAGGGCAAACGCCGCGAGACGCTGGAGCGCATCTGCGGCTACTTCCACAACAATGCCCAGCGCATGGCCTACGACGTCTACCTCGAGCACGGCTTCCCGATCGCCTCCGGCGTCATCGAAGGGGCCTGCCGGTGTGTCGTCAAGGACCGCATGGAGCGTTCCGGAATGCGCTGGGTCATGTCCGGCGCCCGCGCCATGCTCGATATGCGTTGTATCTACCTGAGCAACCTGTGGGAGGAGCTCACCGCGTTCCGCATCCAGCGCGAATCCCAGCGCCTGTATCCGGGATCTGCCGCCAACGATGCCGATTTCAGCCAGCCACTCGCCGCGTAGCGGGCGCGGACGACGGGTTGCACCCCTCCCGGCCGGGACTTGCACCCGGCAAGACGCGCCAAGCTTTGCTCGGAGCACAAAAGACATGATTTCCTCAGCGGGATTTTCCGCACGTTTTGCACGCCCTAGCCTCTTTACGGTGCGCGGCAGCATGTGCGCAATGCGCTCCCATTGATCGTCACGCAGATTACAACGCGGCGTGAATTCGCCCTCTCAGCTAGTTGGGCACACTATATGATGTTAACCGTTAACGGCCTTGATCATAACTCCGGCCATCTGACCGGAAGGCATCTCGGGACATTTTGCAACTAATTGTTTCTACGATGATATCGCAGAGAGTCGCCACCCTCGCCCAGGGTTTTGGCCGAACTTATGATCAAGGCCACCGTTAACACTACCGCACCACCGTTTTGGTAAATAGGCCAAATACTGTGATCGCAGTCACACATCACGCGACGTAAGAGACCGTGCACTTCCCAAACGGACTATCTTTCTACGTACATATTACATGGTTTTCTCGCGCGTCGGAGATGCGACCTGAGGCCCGCAGCCTGTCCGCTACGCAGATGATGTCCGGAAGCCTAAAGAAACACTTAAGGCCATTACCATTCACCAAACTCAGGCAGTTGTCTACGAATACAAACATTACGTTCCCAACCGGATATGGAATTGCAGTTAACGCCGGGGTCCCCGTCTATGTCCACCTTGATGTAAGGAATGAGAGTCTTATCGACATTCAGGTCGACCAGGACGCTTGGATATATTACGTACCGCTGCCATGATGGGGAATAGAAGTTGTTGTGACTTGCCACGATCCTGGGTCGTCTCAAGAGAGGGTGTCATGGCCATGAATCGCATTCAGTTTCAGCCGGGGATGTCGTTGTTTGAGTTTTTCCAACAGCGTGGCATCGAGGCGCAGTGCGAGGCTGCGCCCGAGCCGATGAGGCCGCCGACCACACCACCGACAAACCCGCCGAGGGCGGCGTCGCCAGCGTCGTAGCCGTGGGCGGAGGCCCCCATGTGGAGCGCGGAGAGTGCGGCGCAGGCGCCGAGTGTAGCGATCCACTCCGCCGAGGGTTCTCTGCAAGCATGCCCAACCGTGGTCACATTATCTTGAGGTTCCACCCTTCGAGAACGCAAAGCAAATGGGGCTGCCGGATATGGACGGTGGAGGGCTCGCTATCTCATTCCGGACCGCATTGAGGACCGTTCCCACCTGTCTGGCCTGGGGTGCGGCATGGATAGGGCTCACCTACGTCGCCCTTTACCACGACGCCGACGGCGCCCGTCTGCCCTCGATCCAGGGCGGCGGGCTCCTGCTGGCGGCTTTGGTGGCGCTACTCGTCTCGATACGCCGCCACCGCGAGCAGCCGCGCCAGCTCTCGCAACAGCGGGCCGAGCTGCGTGCCCTGAGCCAGTTCCGCGAGAGCGTCATCGATAACGCCTCCATCTGGATCAATGTCCTTGATCCGGGGGCTCGGGTCACCGTCTGGAACAAGGCGGCCGAGGAGATCAGCGGGTATCGCCGGGACGAGGTGCTCAACAACCTCAGCATCTGGGAGTGGCTCTACCCGGACCCCGACTACCGCGCGACTGTCGTCAACGCAGCGGCCGCGATCCTGGACAAGGGGATCGAGGTGCGGGGTTTCGAATCCCGCATCCGCACCCGCAGGGGGGAGGAGAAGACCATCTCCTGGAGCTCCAGGCGCTTCTTCGGGGAAAAGGGCGAGATGGTGGGCTCCATCGCCATCGGCGAGGACATCACCGCCCGCAAGCGGGCCGAAGAGGCGCTGCGGGAGCGGGAACGCCAGCTCGCTACACTCATGGCCAACCTGCCGGGAATGGCATACCGCTGCTTGAACGACCCCAATTGGACCATGAAATTCGTCTCCAGCGGCTGCTGGTCGCTCACAGGTCATGCCCCTGAAGCGCTGGTCGACAACGGCGAGGTCTCGTACGGTGACCTCGTGCATCCAGAAGACCGGGAGCGGATCTGGATCGAGGTACAGCAGGCGATCCTGGCCGGCCGCCCTTTCGCCCTGGAGTATCGCCTCATCCGCCGCAGCGGCGACGAGATCTGGGTATGGGAGCAGGGGCGTGCTGTCCACATCGACGAGCGTGAGCTCATCGAAGGGATCATCATCGACATCACCGACCGCAAGGCCATGGAGCAGGAGCTGGCCTGGCTCGCCACTCGCGACGCACTGACCGGTCTCTACAATCGCCGCGAGCTGATGCAGCAGTTCCAGGAGGCGGTGCTGCGGGGCGCGGGCGGCCCCCGGCCTCTCGCGGTGCTGCTCTTGGATGACGACCACTTCAAGCGGGTCAACGACAGCTTCGGCCACGCCACGGGGGACGAGGTGCTGCGGCGCATCGGTGAGCTGTTGCGCACCAATGTGCGCCAGACTGACTCCGCGGCCCGCTACGGGGGCGAAGAGCTGGTGGTCGTGCTGCCGGCAATGGCAAGCGCCGAGGCCCTGGAGGCCGCCGAGCGCCTGCGCACCCTGGTGGCAGCGCAGCGGATCGCCGCCGGCGACGGTCGCACCCTGGCGATCACCGTGAGCGTGGGGGTGGCCGTCTTCCCGGAGCACGGCAAGACCCCCGAGGAGCTGCTCGAGTCGGCCGACCGGGCCCTCTACCGGGCCAAGCACGCCGGACGCGACTGCGTCGTCCTCGCCTCCTTATCGCCACCACAGATCCCGTCGGGAGAGGCAGCAACATGACCCAGCACACGCCGGCACTCGCGGCCGTCCATGTCGGCAGCACGTCCTTTGTCGCGTTCGCCCTGGTCCGCGGCGACCTCACCGACGACGGCGCCACCCCCTGGTATGCGACGGTGGGGCTCGGTACCCCGCCGCAGCCCTTGCGCTTCATGCTCGACACCGGCACCACCAACACCTGGATCACCGACAGTCGCTGCACCACCGATGCGTGCAAGGCGCACTCCGCCTTCGATGCGCAGCAATCCAGTACCTTCGTTGCGAGCCATCACGGTTCCCACACGGTGGACTTCGGTCCCTGGGGCACGATGACCGTGGAGCTCGGCTGCGACGTCTGCCATCTGTATCGAGAGGCGAACGGCGAGCAAGCCTCGGTGCCCCTGAACGAGCCCATGAGCATCTATCTGGCTACCAATTACGAAGGGAGCCAGTTCACCCAGCTCGACTGCGACGGCGGCTGCGCAATTCCGGCGATCCGCTGGAAGAGCCCAAGTGCACTGATGGAGCAACTTTGGTTGCAGGGACTCATCCAACGTCCGCTCGCCTCCTTCTACTTCCATGCGGAGCAGAGGAAGGGCAGCTGTCTGATGGGAGCGCTGGACCCCCGTCGGTTCGACCCGCACACCGTCAATCTGCTGCCGGTCACGCCGCTCGAGGGCTCGCTGAGCTACCTCTGGACGGTGAAACTCTCCGACCTGGCCTGCGGCGGGAAGAGCCTCGGCACCGACCTCGACCTCGCGCTCGACACCGGCTCATCGGTGTTCAAGGGCAGCTGCGCGATGATCCAGCCCATGCTGGCCGCCATCACCCGCGGCGGTACCCTGCCGACGGTGGTGAGCAGCCCCGACCTCCTCTCCGATTACCCCGACCTCACCCTTACCCTGGGCAATCGTATCTACACCCTGACACCACAGCAGTACTTCATGCAGGAGGAGGCCGACCACCGTTGGCACCTGGGGGTGCGATGTCTGGATGGCCTGCCGGACGGGCTGCTGGTGGTGGGCGCGGTGTTTCTCGACACCGTCTACAGCGCATTCTTCTTCGAGGGAGGGGGAGGGGTGTTCACAGAGCCTACCGTGATGCTGGCCGCCCCGGTGCGGCCGGCGCTGTCCGGCAAGTGGAAGAACCAGTTCGGCTCCATCGTGGAGATTGGACCGGTGGCCGCGGACGGCACATTCACCGGCACCTACACATCCAGCACCGGCGCCACTGGGGTCTACCCGCTGGTTGGCGTGACCGACCCTGCGCCGGAAGGGCACAGCATCCCGGTCTCGTTCTCGGTGAGCTGGCGCAGCAAAGAAGGCCG
>JARRNE010000450.1:0-3363 GCA_037385305.1 Chromatiaceae bacterium
GCGAACCAGACATGCTGACCGTCGTACGTAAGCCCGTGCACGTGATCGACGCCCGGAAAGGGCCCGTAGTCACCGACGATTTCGGCTGCTGATCGGTTCATGGGCTCATTCTAGTCACTCGGCAGTGGGGCGGGGAGTAACAAGGTCGTCGTGAATCCCGGCACAGGCGGGGTCGTCCAACGCCGCGCCCGCCCGCGACCGAACGACTGCACCTTGCCGGCGGCGGCAAGCGCATCGAGCGCCCGCTGCACGGTGCGCTGACTGGTGCCAAGTGCGAGCGACAGGGCCTAGCTCGACCACGACTCTCCGTCGGCAAGGAGGGCGAGCACCGCCCCGTGCTCCACTGCGACGGGTTGGGCGAGCACAACCACCTCGCCGGCGCGGCGCGGTATCAGCGCGAACCCTCGCTCGGTCGCGCTCACGCCAGCCAGTGTCTGAAGCGCCGCGCGAAGCCGCCCGGTCTCGACCCGCAACCGCGCGCGATACGATTCATCGACGCGCCTGGCACGGAATGCCTGCGCAATGAGCATCTCCCTTGGCGCGTCTCCCGGCCACGCTTCACCCAGCACGCGTGCGAGCGCGAACAGCACCGGACGCCTGGCGAGCGAGACCACCGAGCGCGAGTCACGGACGACATGACGGCACGCATCCACGACGAGCGCCCGCGAATCCATTAGCACTTCGACCTCCTCGAGTAGGACAAGGCGCTCCTCGCGATGCGCGATCAGCCGCGCCGCGGGTGTGTTCAGGACGCGAGAGGCGTTTTCGGGCCTGGTTCAAAAACAGTGCTTTTCGGGTAACACAGGCAAAAGGAAGCCGGCCTCATTTTCATGAGGGGAGCGGTTTAGCCGGCAAGCTTACACTCGCCCCATGACCGCCCGCGAGAACACCCTCGCCGACTTCCCCGCGGATTCCTTCACCATCTTCGCGTGGTGCGACGCCTGCGGCCATAGTGGCACGTTCGATCGCGCAAAGGTGCCAGAGGACATCCGCATGCAGACGCTCCACGACAAGCTCCGCTGCTCCGCCTGCGGCTCGCGGCACGTCTCAATCCGCATCGCCTACACCGGCGCCGGCGGCTTCTACTACGGCGCACATTCGAGCAGCGAGCCAGGCGAACAACAACCACCGACAAAAACCTAGGCAATACCTGCGGAGTATTTGCTGTATTCCTTGTCTGTCGCGCGACGCCCACTATCCTTACATTCGTCGGATGGCGAAGACCCCGACAGGAGGAGGGCCTATGGAGTACACCCTTACCGAGACCGAGAAGCGATTCCATCGCAACTTATTGTGGCAGTGCTGGCGGTTCGCCTGCCTGTCCATGAAGTTCCGTAAGCTGCTACGTCAAGGCGAATACCGTCCCCACGAAAAAGTGGCCGAGCTGCGCAAAGGGGCACGCCAGGGAGACGGTATTCTGGTGCCGGACGACCCACCGGTTACCCAAAAGGGGCAACGGACAGCCGCTTGATCAGACTCTAGCCTCAAGGTCATACACCAGATTTGACAGTTGGTTTTTTGGCGAATTCGGCGTCCCCCATTACTGCACCGTCCGGCTGCCCAGCCTTACAGGCTCTGTCCACTCATTGGCTCTTCCGCCCCTCTGTCGCAGAAGCCCTCAATGAGTCTTGCGGATATGCCACCGCATATCCTCACCCGGCCCGGTGACTCCGGAGCTGCCGCATGAGCTCTCCCCTCCCCGCCAAAGCCCGCGCTGCTCCAAAACCTCCTAACCACCACCACTGCGCCTCCATGTCGTTGAGGGGTGGAAAGGAGTCCGCGTCCCGCCAGCCCTCCTTGAAGACCCTCCAGCCAGTGTCCAACCAGTCGATCATCGTTTCGTCCACACGCGCCCCATCCACACAAAGCAACCTCCACCCGCCCACACGGCGGGCAGCCGGACGAATCCATACCTCGGATCGTTAAAAAAGGGCTGCTGCGGCAGGGTGTGTAGCCGCCGCAGCGGCCCAATGGGCTTGCTACCCAAAACTCTGCCCGATGCTTACCGCCGATCACGCAGTATCAGATGCGTGTGATACAAATGACGACCGGTACGGCATTCTGCAGTGTGAATGGTGCGCGGTGAGCACGGGAGAAGGTGTGCCACCACCACGTAGGGGGTGGCGCCGGCGGAGAGACGTGCTACCGCGAGGGGGCTTGCCGTCCCCTGCGTGCAACCCGTCCGCCAAGCGCCGAACCGTTGTGCACATCCCTGTGCAGCGCATGCTCGTCGCGTCAGACCTTACTTGGTTTCGGTTTGGGTCTGAGCCGGAGCGGCTGGAGCGACGGGAGCCGCATAGGGAACGCCATAGCCATAGCCGGGATATCCGCCCCCCCAGGGGCCGCCACCCCAACCACCATACCCGGGGTATCCGCCCCACGGGCCACCGCCCCAACCGTACGGGCCGTAGCCGTAGTAGTCGCGGTAACGGTTGTAGCCGCGGCCCCAACCACGTCCGCCACCGGACATGTTCATGTTGAAGTCACCGTAACCGTCACCCATCATGTCGTTCCACCAATCATTGGCGCCTGAGCCGTATCCGGGGCCACCGCCCCAAGGGCCCCCACCCCACCACGCACTCGCGCTGGCGGACACCCCAAGCAGCGCGGCGATCGCCGCCGCGGTAGCAAGCTTCTTCATGTGATCTCTCCTGTGTTATCTCTGACCTGTGTTGTCTCTGATGCAGTAAGCGAGGGCGTCGTTGCGCGCCAGCTCGCAGCCGTATAGTATTAGCGTTTCAGAATATATGGAAATTACTTATTTTTATTTCGTTGCGCCGCGCTCCTGTAACCGCCGCTGCGCTGCCTGCGGCTCACGCGAGGCGTCGATGCGGATCGTGTACACCGGCGCCGGCGGCTACCACTACAGCGCCTCGCCGCGAAGTGCCGACTGAACGGCCGAGAACCCCAGCGGTGCCCTCCTTCGAGCGAGCTGCTGCGTTATCCGGCACGCCGGGCGCAGTGGTGGCTTGCAGAGAGTCACTGATCTGGAAGTCCTGCTCTCCGGGAAGGGTACGCCAAGATACTGCGCCGATGTGCGGAGGAAGCGTTCAACGTAGAGGCGCTGGTCAGCGCCGAGTTCGTTTCGATCGGCCATGGGGGGTGTCCCTCGGTAGTTCGTGGCATTGTTGAGCATTTTGCTAGGTTAATAAGAGCAAGAACACCCAAAATATGCAACGTCTTCTTTCAAGCGGTTTTCATTCCCTGTCGCTCAGTGCCCCTCAGCACCGTCTGACTTCCCGACGTATGGATTCACAACTTTCGTCTGGTGAGAGGCTGTGTGAAAAGTTCAGGTCGCCTTGGCGAGCCTCCTGACCATGATCTGAATCATGGCGATTCGGACCCACGCTTCCGAGGTTTCGC
>JARRNE010000451.1:0-919 GCA_037385305.1 Chromatiaceae bacterium
CCGTGCTCAGGCTGTTGTTGGGGCCTTTGCGGAAGGTGAGACCGATAGGGTGGATAGGCGGTAGGTAGAGGACATCGAACCCCATGGAGGCGACGTAAGGCAGCCGCGCCTCGCAGTCCCGGAAGGTGCCGTGACGCCCGGGCTCGGGACTGGTGGAACGGGGAAAGAACTCGTACCAGGCGGAGAAACGGGCGAGCGGCGGATCGACGACGCACACGAGCTCCCGCTCGTAGGTGCTCGCGAGATCCCTTCTGGGATACCGTCCCATGGCCCGGTCGAGACCCTCGTCCAGGGCCCAGGCCGCCCGCTCCGCCACAGATGCGTTGCCGGCGAGCCGTGCGGCCCAGTCCGCGAGCGCGCCGGCATCGCCGTCGTGCGCCCGGGCCGCTGCGTCCTGGACGAGATCCTCCCCCATCTGCAGGGCCACCGACAGATCCTGCTCTGCCTCCACCCGCTTGGCGAAATCCCGGCGCCAGCTGGCGAACGGGTCGACCCAGCACTGCACCGAGTAAAGGTACCGGCCGCAGGTCTCCGTCCGAAACTCGCCGCGCCAGCGGTCGTTGCCCACAAAGACCATCGGGGCCTCCCGCCACTGGCGGTCGCCTTCCAGCCGGTAGCAGAGGGCGCAGCCCAGAGCATCGTGACCATCGACGAAGCAGTCCGCCTCCACGACGACCCGCTCACCCACGCTGCGCTTGATGGGAAAGCGCCCGCCGTCCACCTGAGGAACGACCCCCTCGATCACGGGCCGGCAGCGGCCGCAGATATCCTCGTTCATGGCGTCAGCTCACCCATGTCCTTCGGCACTAACCGGCCCAATTCTCCTCCCTTGCCGTTGGGCGCCCCGCACCCAAGCCTGGCAACGTCTTCGATTGTAGCCCACCCCTTTGACTCGCTTGGGTGCAAGGTCGCTTACCAG
>JARRNE010000451.1:933-4277 GCA_037385305.1 Chromatiaceae bacterium
GCCGTGGTAACGCAGAATGATTACCCCAAGGGGCGGTAAGGTGAGCGGTAGAGAGTTGTACTGGTCGCGTACCGCAATGGGGGTGGACTCCAGGCCCCCGAAGTTGCCCTTGCCGCTGCCTCCGTACATCCAGGCATCGCTGTTCAGGACCTCCTGCCACCATCCGGCGCGGGGGGCCCCGATGCGGTAATCCTCCCGGGGCATCGGCGTGAAGTTGCAGACCACGAGCATCAGATCCTGCGGATCCTCGCCACGGCGCACGAACGCGATAATGCTGTTCTCCGCGTCCTGAAACTCCATCCACTGGAAGCCGCCGGCATCGAAGTCCCGCTGAAACAGGGCCGGGGAGACGCAGTAGAGCCGGTTGAGGTCCCGCACCCAAGCGTTGAGCCCCTGATGCTCCGGGAGATCCAGCAGGTGCCAGTCGAGGCTGCTCTCATGGGACCACTCGTTCCACTGCCCAAACTCGCCACCCATGAAGAGCAGCTTCTTCCCCGGGTGGCCGTACATGTAGCCCAACAGCAGCCGCAGGTTGGCCCGCTTGCGCCAAGCGTCCCCGGGCATACGGCGGATCAGGGAGCCTTTTCCGTACACTACCTCGTCGTGAGAAAGTGGCAGCAGGAAATTCTCCGAGAAGGCATACCATAGGCTGAAGGTGAGCTGACCCTGGTGGTACTTTCGATCGATCGGGTCGAGCGACATATAACGCAGGGTGTCGTTCATCCAGCCCATGTTCCACTTGAGATCGAAGCCAAGACCGCCGTCGTTGATGGGCCGGGACACCTTGGGCCAGGCGGTGGACTCCTCCGCGATGCAGAGGGCATCCGGATACTCCCGGTGGACTGCCTCGTTCAGCCCCCGCAGGAATGCCATGGCCTCCAGGTTCTCCCGCCCGCCGTAACGGTTCGGGATCCACTCCCCCTCTTTGCGCCCATAGTCCCGGTAAAGCATGGACGCCACAGCGTCCACCCGCAAACCGTCTGCGTGATAACGGTCGAGCCAGAAGAGGGCGCTGCTCAGAAGAAAGGCGCGCACCTCGTTGCGGCCGTAGTTAAAGATGTAGCTGTTCCAGTCCGGGTGGAAGCCCTCCCTGGCGTCCGCGTGCTCGTAAAGGTGGGTACCGTCGAAGTAGTTGAGTCCGTGGACATCGTTCGGGAAATGGGACGGCACCCAGTCCAGGATCACGCCGATGCCCCGCTGGTGCAGGGTATCGACAAGATACATGAAGTCTTCAGGGGTCCCGTAGCGGGCTGTAGGAGCAAAGTAGCCCGTCGTTTGGTAGCCCCAAGAGCCGTAGAAGGGGTGCTCCATGACCGGGAGAAGCTCCACGTGGGTAAAGCCCAGCTCGGCGCAGTAGTCGGCGAGGGCAGGGGCAGCCTCCCGATAGGTCAGGAAGCGCCTGCTTCCGTTCTCGACCGCTCGTCGCCAGGAGCCGAGATGCACCTCGTAGATGGACATCGGGCGGTCGAGGGCATCGCGGCCGGCGCGCTCCCGCATCCAGGCGCTGTCTTGCCACATATAGTGCAGGCTCCAGACCCGGGAGGCGTTCTGCGGCGGGACCTCCCAGGCCCGAGCGAAGGGGTCGCCCCGGTCGGCGACGAAGCCCTCTTCCCGGGATTCGATCCGGTACTTGTAGCGGGAGCCGTGCACCGCCCTGGGCACAAACCCCTCCCAGATCCCAGAGCTGTCCGCCCGCGGCGAAAGGGGGCTCGCCCCGGACTGCCAATCGTTGAAATCGCCGATCACCGACACGGCTCGGGCATTCGGTGCCCATACCGCAAAGCGCGCGCCCAGGACCTCGCCCTCTGCGCACGGATGCGACCCCAGCACCTGATACAGCCGAGCGTGGGTTCCCTCTCGAAACAGGTGGAGGTCCTGGTCTGTGAGTGCGCTACGGTCCCGTGTGCAGGACGCCGAAGGGTGGCGCTCCACTGATGTCGATCGCTGCGAGGCCAGCGTCTGCTCGTTCATCAATCTCCCCGCTCAGCGCTCCAGGTATTGCAGCTTTTCCTTCACCTTCGCCCAGTCATCCGCATCCGGCAGTGCATCCTTCTTCACGTCGATCACAGGCCAGACCTTGGCCAGCTCCGCATTGAGCGCAATGAACTGCGCCTGGTCCGCCGGCACGTCGTCCTCCGGGAAGATGGCCTCCGCCGGGCACTCCGCAACGCACAGATCACAATCGATGCACTCGTCCGGGTCGATGACGAGGAAGTTCGGTCCCTCGTGAAAGCAGGACACCGGGCAAACCACCGCACAGTCGGTGTACTTGCAGCGGATACAAGGCTCTGTAATCACGTATGCCATTGGATTCTCCGTCACTCGGCGGCAAGCTGGTGTTGTAGGGGGTCGAGCAATGTCTGTGCCCGCCACCCGCCGCGCCCGCCCGGGGAGAGGGCCCTCGCCAGGCACAAAAAGCGCTTAGCAATCGGTACTATAGAGCGGATGGCGCTTAGGGCTGAGAGCTCGCTGCGCGGTGCGCACCCTACTGGCTTGGGGCAGCCGCCAGCCGCCAGAAATTGAACCGCAGAGACGCAGAGTGCGCAGAGGGATTCCTTGGGACTTTGTGCTTGGCGCACAACACCGAAATCAGCGGTAGGGTACGCATCGCGTACCGTTTATTCACCCTCTCCGCTGTTGGAACACACACGCGGTCACGGTGCGCAGGGCGGACGCTACGGGTTCGGAGGCTGGGGGCAAGGACCTAAGATGGATCGCCGATGCTGACGGCCCCCTCCTTCTTCGTCTGCCCTCTGCCCTCTGCCCAAAGCCCTTCTCCCCGTGCCGGCTCTTATCCCCCAGCGTCCCGGGGCAAATCCCCCCGCGAAGTCACTGTTGCCGGCTCAGAAACGGGAGGGGATAAAAGGGGCCAAGGTAGTCTCGTTTCCACCAGTTGCCGGTACGTGCGCGCTCCTCCGGGGTGGTGAATCGATAACGGTAAACGTCCACGCGCAGGGAGCGAGGGGCGTGGTCCCCGAAAGGGGCGCTCGCGAGCAGTCCCGTAACCGGCGGCGAGCTCTCCAGAAGCCGATGGAGGAAACGCTCGAACCAATCCATGAACACGGGGCTGATGGGAACAAACCACATCATCCAGTCGACCCGCGGGTGGTGCGGGACGATGAAGGGTGGGACCCGATCCAGATCGACCGGCCAGTTCCGGAACTCGTAGGGGCGCCAGCTCTGACCGTCCAGGGAGCCAGCGATCTGGACCTCGATGCGCTCCTTCTCGATCTTGGGGAAGACATGGTAAGGGTTGGCGATGCGGTACTGCTCGAGCCAGCCGGTCCAGGTGGTGATCAAAGGAATCCGTGTGGTCCCGGGGACCATTCGTGCCCCCTCCACCA
>JARRNE010000452.1:0-3339 GCA_037385305.1 Chromatiaceae bacterium
GAGGGGATGCCCCTGGGGCAGCTCATGGCACGGGTCATGGAGCGGGAGTGCGGGATCCAGGTGGCCGGGGTGGAGGACCGCAGCCGCACCACCTGGGAGAACGCGGAGTTTGCAGCCCCCATGCTGCGCCGGGACGGCGTCCGCCGGGTGATGCTGGTGACCCACGCCTGGCACATGCCCCGGGCGGTGGAAGCCTTTCGCCGGACGGGACTGCAGGTAATCCCGGCTCCGACGGCCTTCGTCCACCGTCAGGATGCGGAGGGGCGCTATACGGACTGGTTGCCGAACTCCAGTGCCTTCGGGCTCAGCTACTACGCGATCCACGAATACCTCGGTCAGGCCTGGTACGGACTCAGAGAGACCATCGGGGGTGGGCCCTTGTTGGACCAGGCGCATGCCCATAGCCTCAGGGGCGGCGGTCCTCACCCCCGTTGGGGGACGTGGTCGTTGTAGCGCTCCATGAGATAGCACAGGCAGTCCTGGCGGATGACTGACGCGTCACGGGTGAGCATGGAGGGCATGACCGGCACGGTCAGGCGGAGCTCGCCGTCCTCCAGGTGAAAGTAGCGCTCACCGACGTCCCGTCCCTGCTCGTCGCGCACGTCCAGCCGGATCGGCTGCGCCCCGCGCACGCGGCCGAAGGCGGTGCCCCGCGGAAGCTCCCGGAAATTGAGGTGGTCCAGCTCGGGGGAGAAGAGGATCTCCGCCTTACCGGGCGGGAATCCGAAGCTGACGTTCTCCGGCACCTTGACCTGGGCAACCGTGTGGAAGAGGTCGATATCGTGGGGTGCCACGGGGTGGCCGGGCAGGGCGGACAGGCGCAGGCAGGCGTCCAGATACTCCCGGGCGTGCTGGTTGCCGTGTCTGTCCCCGACCTTTCCGCACTCGAGGGTTACGGCGGGGCACAGCCCGGCCATCCCCATGGACTGCACCCCGGTCGGCCTCAGGAAGTAGACCACAGTGCGGCTGAACAGGGTGGCGAGGTGCAGGAAGCGGTTTTCGAGGACGTTGACGCAGGCATAGTGCGGATTCCGGCCGGTATTGTTATGGATGTCCACACTTGCGAAGACCCCCCTCTGGCGCATGATGTCCACCACCCGCTGCATCATGGCCGATTCGGTGGACGGCGGCAGCCCCGACCCGGGCCACACGCGGTTGTAATCGGGCTGGCCGGGCAGGGAGCGCAGTCCGAGTGCGGCGGCCGAGACGTTTCCGACGAAGAGGCTCAGAGCACGCGGCAGGCGCAGCGCTCCGAACCGCTCGAGGTAGCTGCGCAGTAGCGTGCGCAGGCTCTCCCAACCAACGGTCTCGTTGCCGTGCATCAGCACGGAGACGAAGAGGGCCGGCTGCCGCTCCCCGGTCAGGTGGATGAGGGTCGGTCCCCCCAACAGCCGCTCCAGCTCAGAGGTCTCGGCGTCGAGAAGTCCGTCGGGGATGCCTTCGCGCTCCTGCAGCATGATCCGGTGATAAGTCAGATGAGAAGAACCCAGAATTATAGCGTCCACTCATGGACAGGCCGGCCCGCCTGCTGGCGCTCGAGGTAGGCGGCGGTTAGCGCGGCCGTGTCGCCGCCGTGACGCTGCACGAAGGCCCGCTGCCAGACCGCGCCCGTCTGCCCTGTGCGCAGGCGGCCCTCGATGGGTCCGAGCCATCGCTCCACCTCGTTCTCGTCGATCCCGAGATCCAGCAGCCCCCGGCGGGCCCGCGGCACCAGGTCGGCAGACAGGACTTCGGCCAACCCCGTCCGGCGGCCGTCGAGCCACTGGACAGAGGCCCGCAGGCCGGCCTGGGCCGCTGCATAGAAGTTGGCGCGTGCGGAGCGGAAGGGAAGCCGGTGCTCCGGAGGCTCCGGATCGGAGGCGAGGGCACGGGCGGCGCCGAAATACAGGGCCGCGTTCGCGATGGCATCCGTGACCGTGGGACCCGCGGGCACCACCCGGTGCTCGATCCGCAGGTGGGGCGGTCCCCCACCCTCGCACCCGATACGGGGCCGGTTCCAGCGCCAGATGGTCCCGTTGTGCAGACGCAGGTGGGCAAGCCGCTCCGGGGGCTCGTCCATCACCTGGGGCAAGAGGACCGGAAAGCGTGCCAGGTTGGCTTGAAAGCACTCGGCGACAGACTGCTCCACGTAACGGAGACCGAAGGACACGCGCTCGGAGAAGACCGAGCCACCCACCGAAACCGCCTGCTCGAATAGGGGGATGCGGCTCTCGTCCCAGAGGTCGCAGCCGAACAGATAGGGCGAGTTTGCGCTGACCCCAACCATCGCGGCGGCGATGATCTTGGAGGCGTTGTAGACGCGGGCAGCCTCGTCCAAATTCACCTTGAGATGGATCTGGAAGGAGGTCGCGGCGGACTCCAGCATCACATCCCTGTGCGCCAGGACCAGGTGGTCCTTGCCCTTGATGTCCAGCAGCAGGGGGCGGCCGCGGCGCAGCGCGAGTATCCGCTCGTTGAGCGCGCGGTAGCGTCGCCGCGGGGCCATGTGAGCGATGTCCAGATGTTCCGGCCGCAGGGTGGGAAGGATGCCGATCATCGCGAGCCGCGCGCCGAGGTCCCCGGCGATTCCGTTGCAGTGGGCCCAAGAGGAGCCGAGCTCCGCCGCGATGCGGCTCAGGGCGTCCCCGCGCAAGGGCTGAGGGGTACCGTTGAGCTCGACGTTGAAGGTGGCGAGCTCGGGGACCACAAACGGGTCCTGCAGCCGCTCCAGGAAGGGCTCGATGACGCAGGCGGGCTGCAGGTCCCGGCCGACCAGGCAGGCCTCCAGCTCGAATCCCCCCGTGGTCGACTCCGTGTCGAATGCGCCGGTCTCGAACCAGTGCACGAGCAGCTTCGTCTCCGCACGCAGGCGCTCCTGGAAGGCCGCGAAGTCGGACTTGTTGAAGCGCGACGCCTGAATCTCCTGACCCATGAGCGCACCCGATGAAAAAGGGACCTTGCCGCAGCAGTGGCAATCCGCCCCTTGCCGCGCGGCACGGGAGACGCCGGCGCCGACGAGGATACCGGGGCCGCGGGACCCGATCATCCTTTCGAGACTAAGAAACCTTTAGCATCTGGTCCAGCGCTTGTAAACGCGCGGGGGTGCCGACGTCGAGCCACCGGCCCGTGAAGAGCTCGCCGCTCACGCGCCGCTCGGCCATGGCGGACCGCAGGAGGGGCGCCAGGGGGAAGGCGCCGGGGGTGCAGCCATGGAAGAGATCCGGATGGTAAAGGCCCACCCCGGCGAAGGTGCAGCGGGGCTCACCCTCGGCGAGCACGTCGCTACCCTGGAGGGCGAAGTCGCCCTGGGGGTGGTGCGCCGGGTTGTCCACCAGAACCAGATGGGCCAGCCGGCCCTCC
>JARRNE010000453.1:0-6968 GCA_037385305.1 Chromatiaceae bacterium
CCTCGGCGGCGCCCACCGGGACCCGGATGCCATGGCCACCGCCCTGAAGCAGGCGCTGAAGCAGCATCTCGAGGCGGTGATGGGACAGGATATCGGCGAGCTTCTGACCCAGCGCTATGGGCGTCTCATCGGCTACGGCAGGTTCAAGGAGTAGCCGCGATCACGCGGGGCGCCGCCCATGCCCGCATTCTCCCCGGAGCACCTGCTCTCTCGCCTGGCCCCCCTGTGCGGTGCCGGGCGCTGCTGGATCGCCTACAGCGGGGGGATGGACTCCCAGGTTCTGCTCCACGCGGCCGCCGCGGTGCGGGATCGTCTTCCGCCCGAGCTGCGGGCGGTCCACCTGGACCACGGGCTGCATCCGGATGCTCCCCAATGGGCAGATCACTGCCGAGCGAGCTGCACCCGACTCGCCTTGCCGCTGGAGGTGCTCAGGCTGGGGGTGCGGCCACGCCGGGGGGAGAGCCTGGAGGCGGCGGCCAGGGAGGCACGCTACGCGGCCTTGGCTTCTCTCCTGGAGTCCGGCGACCTGCTGCTTACCGCCCACCACCGGCGTGACCAGGCGGAGACCTTGCTGCTGGCTCTGATGCGGGGCAGTGGCGTGCGGGGTCTGGCGGCCATGTCTGTCGTGTCCCCCCTTGGGACCGGACGGCTGGTGCGGCCATTGCTCGACGTTCGCCGGGCCGAGCTTGCCGCCTATGCCCGAAGGCATGGCCTTGGCTGGGTGAGCGATCCGAGCAATCAGGACCTCGACCGGGACCGCAACTTCCTTCGCCACCGGGTGCTGCCCGTGCTGGTGGAGCGCTGGCCCGCCGCCGAGGTTGCCCTGGCTCGCACCGCCGGGCACTGCCTGGAGGCCGACCATCTCATCGCGGATCTCGCGGCGCAGACTGTGGCGGGGCTTTCCGGGGGGAGGCCCGCCACCCTGAGCATCAGGGGACTCGGTCGGCTCGATCCAGCGCTGCGGCGGGCAGTCCTGCGGCACTGGATCGCCGAGCGCGGGTTTCGATTACCAGATAGGAAGCACTTGGGACGCATCCTCAGCGAGGTCATGACGGCCCGGAGCGACGCGACCCCTCTGGTCGCATGGAGCGGCTGCGAGATTCGGCGGCATCGTGACGACCTCTTCGTCCTGCCACCGCTCCCCGCCGTGCCCGGGAGCGAGGTCCTGCGATGGAGCACAGCCGTGCTCCGGCTGCCGAGCGACCTTGGGGAGTTGCGACTGCTCGACAGCGAGGGGGCAGAGATGGATCCTAAGACGGTCTGTGCGGGCGGCCTAAGGGTGCGCTTCGGGGTTCAGGGTGCCAGCTGGTGGGATCAGGCGAGCGGGCACCACCGTTCCCTCAAGAAGCTGTTTCAGGAGGGCGGCGTCCCCGCTTGGCTTCGCCCCTATGTCCCCTTGGTGTTCGCCCAGGACGCACTGATGGGTGTGGGGGGCCTTTCGCTGCGCTGGCCGTCCGGTCCGGAGGAGCGGCGAAGCCTCGTGGTGAGGTGGGAAGGCTGCCCTTGGAGGGATCTCGTCGCCTTTGCGCGTTGTCAATCCACCCCTTAGCAGGTAAGCTCCGCGGCCTATGGGGCGAGCGGCCGCGGGGTTGGGGTGGCGGCGGCATTATTAGGTCCAGGCTTTCTCTAAGTCTCCCGCGTCCTGGTTGGGAAAAGGGCGCTGGCATGCCTGCACCGTGGCAGGCGTGCCGGGCATATCCGCGACCTGGACTCGAGCGATGGGCGCACGCACTGCTGGGAGAGCCATGGTCATATACGGGAAGCGGGAGAGAGCGGGGCTTCCGTGGTTCGGGTGGGCTCTCGGACGTGCCGGGCGCGCGCGGCCCAACGGTCGTCACCGGAGGGAGGGGTTGCGCGGATGTCGCAACAACAACGCGAGATCGAGCTGAAGACATCGCGTCAGTCGGTGGGGCGCGTGGCGCTGGTGCCCGACGCCGAGTATCTGGTCGGGAGCGACGAGGGCAACCCGATCAACCTCAGGGGCAACGGGGTCCTGCCCTCCCACGCCAAGCTCTATCTGCGCGACGGCGCCTTGTGGGTCGAGCCGATGGCCGATGCCCCCGTGCTGGTCAACGGGGCGGCGGTGACCGCTGGGGTGCCGGTGAATCCGGGGGACTGGATGGCCTTCGGCTCGGCGCTTGTCCAGGTATTCCTGCGGGACCCACTGGGTGTGTCCGGATCTCCTGCAGGCGGGGAGGGGGGTCTGCATCTTGGGGAGCGGCCCGCGGCCCAGGAGATAATCGTCGGACGCCTGGCTGATTGTGGGCTTCCCATCGACTCCCCCCTCATCTCCCGGGAGCATGCCCGTCTGGTCTGCACCCCGGAGCAGGTCTGGCTCGAGGATCTGCACAGCACCAACGGGACCTTCGTCAACGGCCGCCGCATCGAGGGCAGGGTCGCGCTCACAGCGGGCGACCGTGTATCGTTCGCCACCTTCGTCTTCGTCTTTTCCGGTGCGGCGCTGGAGCCCGCCGAGCTGGGCGGCCGGGTACGGGTGGAGGCCCGGGGTCTCGCCAAGCAGGTCATCGATCGCACCACAAAGCAGCCGAGAAACCTGCTCAGCGGGATCGACCTGGCGATCGACCCCGGCGAATTTGTCGTCATCTTCGGCACCAGCGGCTCCGGAAAGTCCACCTTGCTCGATGCCCTGAACGGCCGGCGCCCGGCATCCGCCGGCAGCGTCCAGTACAACGGGGTGGACCTGTACAGCTCCTTCGACACCTTTCGGGCGGGCATCGGCTATGTCCCGCAGCAGGACATAGTGCACCGCAAGATCCGGGTGCGCGACGCCCTGCGTTACACGGCGCGCCTGCGTTTGCCCCCCGACACGTCAGACGAAGAGATCACCGCCTACATCGAGCGCGTGCTCGAACGGGTCGGGCTTCAGGAGAAGGGGGATCTGGCGGTGGACACGCCTGAGCCGTTGAGCGGCGGCCAGCTCAAACGGGTCAGCCTGGCCGTCGAGCTCGTGGCCAATCCCAACATCCTGTTCCTGGACGAGGCCACCAGCGGGCTGGACGCCGGCACCGACAAGAAGATGATGCGTCTCTTTGCCGACCTGGCGGCGGACGGGCGCACGGTGATCTGCGTCACCCATACCCTGGAGAATATCGACAGCTGCCATCTCGTGGCCCTGCTGCATCAAGGCCATCTGGTCTACTACGGTCCCCCCGAGGAGGCCGCCGCCTATTTCGGGGTCGAGCGGCTCTCCGGGGTGTACGAGAAGCTGGAGACGCAGGATGCGGAGGCCTGGAGCGCGCGCTTTCGGGCGTCGCCTTACTACCAAAGGTTTGTGGCGGCCAGGATGTCCCAAACCCCGGCCGTCGCAGGGCAGGGGGGGGCGATCTTCGATACCTCCGGCACCCTGCTCGACCGGGCGAAGGCCGAGAGCCAGGTCGCCTTCGTGCTCGTGCTTTCGGCCATCTGGTTCGGCTGTATCAACTCGGCGCGGGAGATTGTGAAGGAGCTGCCCGTGTACCTTCGCGAGCGCTCCGTGGTGGTCACCATCCCCGCCTATATCACCAGCAAGCTCATACCGCTTGCGATCCTGTGCGCCGTGCAGTGCGCCAGCTTTCTTGGGATCGTCACCCTGATGATCGACTTCCCCGGGGATTTCGGCGAGCGGTTTCTGACCCTGTTCGTCGCGGGCCTTGCGGCGACGGGCATGGGGCTGCTGGTCAGCGCATTCGTCAACTCCAACGACAAGGCGATCGCTGCGCTGCCGCTGCTGCTGATCCCGCAGTTCATCCTCTCGAACTCGGTGGTGGCGCTTAAGGGCGTTTCGGAGACCTTTGCTCAGCTCACCGTGATCGCCTATTGGGCACTGGATGCGATGCATGCAACCTTAGAGAGAGCGGTCCTCGATCTGCATCAGCCCAATGGGGACCCGGTCGTCACGCTCACTGGGAGCTGGTCCACGGACATCGCCGCTACCGCCGGGCTAGCATGCGTCCTGGTCGCAGCGACGGTTCTCGCATTGAAGCTCAAGGATCGGAAGGTCTGAGCCCGGGCTTTTCCTATTCGGGCGCGCGAACCGGAAGAGAGACATGACCGAGCAGTTGGAAGAAAAGATCTGCCCCCGGTGTAAGACCCCGAACCAGCCCCTGGAGCTCGAGGCCCGCGAGTACCGTTGCGCCGAGTGCGGCCTGGAGCTGGCTCATCTGGACACCGCGGCCAACGGCGCAATCCGCGGTGTGTTCGGATGGCTGCTCGACATCGGGGAGGTCGTCAATGACCGCTACCGGGTGGCGGCGGTGCTGGGCAAGGGGGGCTTTGGGGTCACCTACCTGGTCGATGACCTGCGGCTGCACGGCAAGCGGCGGGCGCTCAAGGAGATCCCGGAGCTGCTCTTCGACGAGCACGAGACGCGGTTGCTCGGACGCCTCAATCATCCCGCAATCCCGGACATCACCGACCGCTTCACCCGGGACGGAATGGTCTACCTGGTTCTGGAGTTCGGCGGCAGTCGAACCTTGCGCACCGAGCAGGAGCGACAGGGCGGCCGGATTCCCGTGTTTGCGCTGCTTCCCTTGATCGGGCAGATCTGCTCGGCCCTGACCTACCTGCACGCCCAGGACCCGCCGGTGGTGCACCGGGACCTGAAGCCCGAGAACATCCTGCTCGACGACAACGAGCGGGTGATGCTGATCGACTTCGGGATCGCGAAGGAGTCGCAGCTGAACACAGCGACCCGGACCCTCGGGCGCGCCGTGACCCACGGCTACAGCCCGCCGGAGCAGGTGCTGGGCACGGGGACGGATGCCCGCTCCGATGTGTACGCCCTGGGCGCCATCCTGTACAGCATGCTGACCGGCCAGACGCCGACCCCGGCCCATGAGCGCATCACGGGTAAGGTTCTAGAGCCGCCGTCCCACGTCGTGCCGGATGTGCCACCGCTGCTCGATGCGGCCGTGATGCAGGCCTTGGAGCTCAACATCAATGCCCGCCAGCAGTCTATCGAGGACCTCTCCCGGTCCCTGAGCCTGGTCCAGAGCGGGGGGCAGAGCGCACGCACTGTCTTTGCGCCCGACGCGGCGGCCATGACCGCCCAGGTCTCGACCTCGAGCCAGGTCCGGCTGCCGAGCGTGCAGCTGCCCTCTTCCAGACCCGTCTCGACTACGTCCTCCGGGGCGGATATCCGAATCGCACCGCCACCGCCCGCGGTGTCGCAGCCGAAGCGGGCAAGGTCGGCGCTGCCGCTCATCCTCGCCGCAGTGCTCCTTCTCGCGGTGGGTGCGGGCGGGGGCTGGTACTACCTGCAGCGGGGAGAATCGAAGCCGGCCGCCGGTACCGCACAGTCGAAACCGGCCGCTGGGGTGGAGAGGCAGGCGTCAGCGCCCGTCGGGGGCGTCCGGACCCGCAACGGCAAGCCTTCCGTCCATATTCTCAAACGAGCAGAAGCCGGCACCGCGACATCGGAGTGATTCCGCGGCTCTAATGGATATCTTCGACAAGCGCCGTCGTTTGCACACAGAAGACCTCGCGCCAGGGCCGAAGCCCCCGACGCAACCGGTCGCTGCGGAGCCGGCTCCGCCAAAACAGGTCGTGGCCAGCGAGCCGGCGGCCAGGAAGCATGAGCACAAGCGGAGGCACTCGAATGCGCCGTCCTCCTGGACGATCAATTACGAGGGTGCTCATAAGACCGATTGATCCGTGATTCCTGAACAGCAACCATGGAGCAACCGACCGTGACAATGAAAATGGCATTGAGACACGTACAGCGTCTGTTTCGCTGGGCTACTGCGATCGCCGCCGGGCTGATGCTGGTGAGCGGCTTTGCTAACGCCCAAGGATACGGCTTTGCGGCCCCAGGCGGCTACGGGGTCAAGATCTACCGCGTGGACTACTCCCTCTATCCCTTCGTCCAAGTGTACCTGCGCACCTTTGACGACAATATGCAGCCGCTGGTCAATCTGAACGAGATGAATATCGGGCTGATGGTGCAGGGCAGACCTTACGATCCCATGAAGCGGCAGTACGGGATCCAGTCGATCCGCCAGCGGCAGGAGGCGACGCGCACCGTCCTCGTGATCGATGCGAGCAAATCTATGCGTGGTCCGCCTTTTGATGCGTCCCTGCGGGCGGCGGTTCGGTTCATCGAGAGCAAACGTCCCCAGGACGAGGTGGCGGTGCTCGCCATTCGGGACACCAAGGAGGGCTATGACCTGGTTTCCAACTTCGAGCGGGACGACAAGGCCCTGGTGCGGCGCATTGCAGACATCAAGGCGGACGGCCAGCACACGCGGCTGTATGACGCCCTCGGGGCCGCCATGCAGATGTGCGCCATGAGCGCACAAGGATCGGTAACGAGGGGAAGCTACATCGTCTCCTGCTCGATCGTGGTCTTCTCGGACGGGAGGGACGAGGGCAGCTCCGTGTCCCGTGCGGATCTCATGACCCGTATCTCGGGCCTGAGCATTCCGATCCCGATCTACTCACTCGCGTACACCCGGACCAGCCCCGCCTACTTCAAGAACCTCGAGGCCCTGTCCAAGAACTCGTTTGGCGTCTACTACGATGTCGGCGAGACGACCGATCGAATGCAGCGGATCGTCGAGCAGATCCAGAACATCCTCCAGAGCGACTATGTCATCGTCTTCCGTTCGTATGTCCCTGTTGACGGGGCGCGGCACAATCTGAAGATCGGCGTTGAGTATCCGAGCGGCAGCGGAAAATACGTCTATGATGACACCAGCTTCGAGGCCATTCAGCCGCCGCCCGTTCCTGAAGTGGTGAAGCGGATCCAGCTGTTGTCGCAGAAGATTCCGGTGCTTCCGGACGGGAATCCTTATTACGATCAGCCGAAGACGGCGCCTGCGCCGGGCACCTGATCGGAGGGGCTGGCCGCGGGCACCTCCACAGGGGTTCGCGGCCGGTGCAAGTCGAGGGGCAAGACTGTACCGCGAGTCAAAGCCGGCGTGCCTCGCACCTCCCTCGCTGTCGGGACAGATGGGAGGTAAATCGTATCG
>JARRNE010000454.1:0-6382 GCA_037385305.1 Chromatiaceae bacterium
GCCCGAACTTGCGGGCGCAGTGACCGCGTCACAACTTACACTTCTAAGGTTCCCGTTGTCTGAGTGAAAATACGACCCTTCGCGGTACCCGTTTTCCTGCCGAGATCGGAAGAGCAGGCCGCTTGGATGCGGCTTGTGGACAAAGGTGGAGCGAGCGCCGAGCAACCTTCCTTGGGCCAGGCAGCACCTGGGCAGGCCGCGGCTGGCCTGCGGTGCGTTTCAGCCACAATGGCGGTGCCCCTGGGCGCCCCCATCCGCAAATGCAGTGACCCGTAGCAGGAGGTTTGATCGATGGGAGGCTATAACGGCTTCATGTACGGGGGCGGATTCATGTGGATCTTCTGGATCATCCTCATCGTCCTGTTCGCCGCCGCTGTCGGAGCGCTCGTTCGCCGCGGCGGAGCGACCGGATTCTGGGGAAGGGAACGCACCGCGTTAGAGATCCTGAAAGAGCGGTATGCCCGCGGCGAGATCGACCGGGACGAGTACGAGCAGAAACGTCGCGACCTCGGGGGCTAAGCCAGACGGTGCCGCTGCTGCGCCCACCCATCGCCTCTCCCGTCGCCTGAAGCAAGTGTCCCCGGACCGCCGGCGCCCTATCCGGCCCCCGGCCACACCTCGCCCGGCCGTTGCCCTTCAGGTTCCCCCGGCCTTTCAGGGCCGCTCTGAGCGGAGGAGTCGATGATGTTCCCGTCCCGGTCGTTTTGCCTCGGCAGAATCTGCCTCGCCGTGCCCCTGTGGACGGCCTGTCTGTTGGGTGCCGCCCTGCTCGCGGGGTGCGGCAAGCAAGCCTCCCCACCCGCCCAGTCGCCCGACCAGTCATCGGGCACTGCGCCCCCCAACGGCCGCAAGGTGCTCTACTGGTACGATCCGATGCAGCCGCAGCAGCGGTTCGACAAGCCAGGGCGTTCCCCCTTCATGGACATGGACCTGGTGCCGAAGTACGCGGACGAGGAGCCGGCTGCAGGCGCTTCCGCAGGGGCACGGGCGCCCGTCGTCCTGAGCGGCACCGTGGTCGAGAACCTCGGCGTGCGCACCGCGACTGTGCGGCGAGGCACACTCGCGCGGACCATTCGCGCCGTCGGGCGGGTCGCGTACGACGAGACCCGTCTCGCCCATGTCCACCCCCGGGCGGCGGGCTGGATCGAGGGCTTGAAGCTGCGGGCCGAAGGCGAGCCGGTAACCAAGGGCCAGGAGCTTGCCGAGCTTTATGCCCCCGAGATCCTCTCCGCCCAGGTGGATTTCCTGATCGCCATCGAGCCCCAAGGCCAGGGGGCGCGCCCGGTCCGAGCGGACAAGGCGCGCAATCTGCTGCGCCTCCTCGACGTGCCCGAGGCAGTCATCCGCGAGATCGAGCGCACGCACCAGACCCGCAACACCATCCCGGTGCTGGCACCCACCAACGGCATCGTCACCAAGCTCATCGCCCGCGAGGGCATGTACGTGACCCGCGACAGCGACATGTTCACCATCGCCGACCTGAGCGAGGTGTGGGTCCTGGTGGACGTGTTCGAGCAGCAGCTGGCATCCGTAGCCTCCGGGTTGCCGGCGGAGATCAGGGTCCCGGCCCATCCGGGGCGCATCTGGAAGGGGGTCGTGGATTACCTCTACCCGGACCTCGACCCACGTACCCGGACCCTGCGGGTGCGTCTCGTCTTCCCCAATCCGGACCTGGCCCTGCGGCCGAACATGTTCGCCGACGTGGTCATCCACGGGGAGCCCAAGGTTGGCGCGCTCGAGATCCCCCGCGAGGGGCTGATCGTGACGGGCGAGCGCGCGAGCGTCGTCAAGGACCTGGGTGGGGGCCGCTTCCAGCCGGTGGACGTGGTGCCCGGCATGGAGACAGGCGGTGACGTGGAGATCCTCTCGGGGCTCGACGAAGGGGACCGGATCGTGGTCTCGGGGCAGTTCCTGATCGATTCCGAGTCGAGCCTTCAGGCGAGCTTCATGCGCATGTCCGACGGCGGCCCACCGCAGGCGGCACACGCCCACTCGAGCCACTGAGCGGTCATCGGCATGGAAAAGGTCATCCGCTGGTCGGTCGAGAACCGCCTGCTCGTGCTGCTCGCCATTGGCCTCCTGACCGCCTGGGGCATCCTCTCGCTCAAACAGACCCCACTGGACGCCATCCCTGACCTCTCAGACGTCCAGGTGATCATCCGCACCGGATTCCCCGGCCAGTCGCCGCGAGTGGTCGAGGAGCAGGTCACCTATCCCATCGCAACCACCATGCTGGCGGTTCCCGGGGCGCAGACGGTGCGGGGCTTCTCCATGTTCGGCGACTCCTACGTCTACGTCATCTTCAAGGACGGCACCGATCTCTATTGGGCGCGCTCCCGGGTGCTGGAGTACCTGAACCAGGCCGCTTCCAGCCTGCCAGCAGGGGCCACCCCCCGCCTGGGTCCGGACGCCACGGGGGTGGGCTGGGTGTACAGCTACGCACTGGTGGATCGCACCGGCGCGCACGACCTCGCGCAGCTTCGAAGCCTGCAGGACTGGTTTCTGAAGTTCGAGCTCAAGACCGTGCCCGGCGTGGCCGAAGTGGCCACGGTCGGGGGCATGGTGCGCCAGTATCAGGTGGTCGCGGACCCGGAGAAGCTGCGCGCCTACGGCATCCCCCTGGCCCGGCTGTCCCATGCCATCCGCAACGCCAACCAGGAGGTGGGCGGCTCGGTGGTGGAGCTGGCCGAGGCGGAGTACATGATCCGCACCCGCGGCTACATCCGATCCCTGGAGGACATCGAGACTATCCCGGTGGACGTGAGCCCAACGGGTACGCCGGTGCTGCTCAAGGACCTCGCGCGGGTGCAGGTCGGTCCCGAGATGCGCCGGGTCGCCACCGACCTGGACGGACAAGGCGAGGTCGCGGGCGGCATCGTGGTGATGCGCTACGGGGAGAACGCCCTTGCGACCATCCAGGCGGTGAAGGCCAAGCTCGCCGAGCTCGCGCGGTCCCTGCCGGCGGGGGTGGAGATCGTTCCGACCTATGACCGCTCCGGACTCATCCTGCGGGCGGTGGACAACCTCGAGGCGAAGCTGATCGAGGAGTTTATCGTCGTCGCTCTGGTCTGCCTGATCTTCCTGTTCCACCTGCGCTCCGCCTTGGTGGCGATCATCAGCCTGCCGCTCGGGGTGCTCGCCGCCTTCGTCATCATGCGCCACCAGGAGATCAACGCCAACATCATGTCGCTGGGAGGCATCGCCATCGCGATCGGGGCCATGGTGGACGCGGCCATCGTCATGATCGAGAACGCCCACAAGCACCTGGAGCGCTACCGGAAGGCCTACGGCCACGCCCCGAGGGGGCAGGAGCACTGGCGTGCCGTCACCGCAGACCCGTTGAACCGGATCCTGATCTGGACGTACCGCCCGCTCATCAACCGGGTGCTCGCCGCCCCCAGGGCCACGATTGCTGCATCCGCCCTGATCTTGCTCACCCTCCTGATACCCCTCTATGGCATCGGCGGGCTGCTGGAGCCGCTCAAATGGCCGTTCCAGGCCGTCGCGCGCGTGGCACCGCAGGGCCTGGCAAAGGACGCGGCGAGGCGCATCACCGGCTGGCAGGGAGGACTCGCGGCCGGCTGGCGGTCCGTGACCGATGGTGCTCCGGCCTTGCAGCGGCTGGGTACGGGGTTGGGCTCCGAGTTCATGCCCGAGCTCTACGAGGGCGACCTGCTCTACATGCCCACGACCCTCCCCGGGATCTCCATCGGCGCGGCGCGTGCCCTCCTGCAGCAGACCGATCGTCTGATCGCAAGCCTTCCGGAGGTCGTGCGGGTATTCGGCAAGGCGGGCCGCGCCGATACCGCCACCGACCCCGCGCCCCTCAGCATGATGGAGACCGTCATTCAGCTCAAACCAGAGTCCAAATGGCGTGCGGGCATGACCATCGACCAGCTGATCGCGGAGCTCGACCGCACGGTGCACTTCCCGGGCCTCACCAACGCCTGGGTCATGCCGATCAAGACCCGCATCGACATGCTCGCCACCGGGATCAAGACCCCGGTGGGGATCAAGATCGCGGGGCCGGATCTGCGGGAGATCGAGCGCATCGGCACGGATATCGAGCGGGCCGTCCGCGCGGTCCCCGGCACCGCCTCGGCCTTCTTCGAGCGGGTCGCGGGCGGACGCTACATCGAGATCCGGCCCGACCGGCTGGCCGCGGCGCGGGTGGGGCTCAATATCGCCGACATCAACGAGGTCGTGGCTGCCGCCGTGGGGGGGATCAACGTCACCCAGACGGTGGAGGGGCTCGAGCGCTATCCGCTGAACCTTCGATTTCCGCGGGAGGCACGCAACGATGTCGAGAAGCTGCGGGCCCTGCCGCTGGTCGCCCCGACCGGTGCGCAGGTGCCCCTCGGCCAGGTTGCCGCGGTGGAGGTGGTCGACGGCCCCCCGATGCTCAAGAGCGAGAACGCGCGGCTGAACGGCTGGGTCTACGTCGACATCCGCGGCGCGGACGTGGGGGGTTACGTGGCCGCGGCACAGGCGCGGGTGCGCGACGCGGTCAAGCTACCGGCCGGCTACTCCATCACCTGGTCCGGGCAGTACGAGTACATGCTGCGGGCCGAGGCCAAGCTGCTGCAGGTGGTCCCCTTTACCCTCGCGATCATCTTCGTCCTCCTGTACCTGGCCTTTCGCCGGGCGACCCACGCATGGCTCGTGATGCTGTCGCTGCCTTTCGCCCTGGTGGGTGGCTTCTGGCTGATCGCCGTTCTCGGCTACAACCTCTCGGTGGCCGTGGCTGTGGGCTTTATCGCCCTGGCCGGGGTCGCCGCCGAGTTCGGCGTGGTCATGCTGGTCTACCTGGACAACGCGCTCAGGCAGCGCCAGGCGGAGGGACGGTTAGGGGACACGGCGGACCTCAAGGCCGCCATCATCGAGGGCGCGGTGCTGCGGGTCCGTCCCAAGGCGATGACGGTCGCCACCATCATCGCCGGGCTGCTGCCGATCATGCTGGGCAGCGGCACGGGCTCCTGCGGCTCCGGCCCGGCCCGGAGCCCGCCGAGCGGAGTGCGACGGAGGGCCCTGTCGCCGTGTGATGGCCCTGAAGCGAGCGTCGGCGGGCAGCGAAGGACCTCGAGCGGGGAGCCCGTCTCCCGGCCCGCTGCTACGCCTTCTGCGCCGTTGGCCCCTGTGGCGATTCTCGTCTTGTCCGTTCGTCCTGCCGGGTTGCTGGAGCCAGCGACCGGTTCCCGCCGGGTTTCTGCTCTGGTACCGGCACACGAGGCTCGGCACGGCTTCGCGATGTGCACTCTCTCCTGCTGTGCCCCCAATGGACCCAATGCCAAGGAAGGGGACCCGCCGCCTCTGGCGCGGAGCTCCTCGACAACACCCGTGCCCGCGCAGCTGGAATAGGCTTCTGGGCGCGTGTTGCGGCTTGTCGCGTGCTTTCATCGCGCTGCTTCTCGCTGGGCTCGCAATGCCTGCGACGCCAGAGGACGCGCCGCGGGTCCGGATGGACGCTGTGCGCGCGCAGGCGGTCAGCTACGAGCAGGAGCTGCGCGGTTACGCGCAGGTCGCACCCGTCCAGTTGGTGACCATCAGGGCGGGCCTGACCGGGGTGATCGAAGATCTCGCGGTGCGACCCGGGCAAGCGCTGTCCGCCGGTGAGCACATCGCGCACCTCGGTGGACCGGACCAGGTCAAGGCAATGGCCGATGCGCGGGCGCAGCTCGCGGCTGCCGAACAGACCCTCGCAGCGGCGACTGATGCCGAGCAGAGCGTGCGCGGCACCTACCGCCTGAAGCTCAGCGACCGCGCGCGGCTCGATCAGGCGAAGGCGGAGCTCGCCGCCGCCAAGGCGCGTGTCGCCGAGGCCAAAGCCGAGCTCGCCCATCTGCAGGCACTCAGCACGATCGTCTCTCCGGTGTCCGGACGGATCATTTCGCTCTCGGCTGCGAATGGCGACCGGGTGGCCAAGGACAGTCCGGTGCTCGTCCTCCAGCCCGACCATGACCTCTGGCTGCAGGCCGTCCTCTATGACGCGCCGATGACACTGCTCACCCGCGGTCGCGCCGCCCGGTTTCTCCCGGCAAACGGCACCAAGGCGCTGCCGGTGCGCCTGGCGCAGGTGCTCCCTTCCGTTCGGCCGGACGGAGGGGTCACCGCCTTCTTTGAGGCCGCGGCGGGCGCGCCGGACTGGCGCGGCGGCGAGGCGGGGGACGTGGTGCTCAGGGGCAAGCCCAGACAGGCGGTCGCGATACCCACGGCGGCCCTGGTCCTGGACCAAGGTCGCTGGTGGGTGCTCGCGAAGACCGCCAATGGCCTACGCCGCCGACCGGTGATGCCCGGGCCAAGCCGGGGCGAGCAGACTGTCATCCTGCACGGGGTTGCCGCAGGCGAGGCGGTGGTGGTGCGCGATGTCTACCAGCGCTTTCAT
>JARRNE010000455.1:0-3328 GCA_037385305.1 Chromatiaceae bacterium
CACAAGCTGGCCGGGAACAACCGCGGCGTGCATCTCTCCCACAGCCTGGAACGACTCCAACATGTTGCCGACCAACCGATCCAGAGCAACGGGCTGTCAGCCACCATCCAGCCTCTGGACGAAGTGGCTCGCTTCCTGGGCGGCAATGAATGGAGCATCTCCAACGAGACAGCGACGTCGGCCCCGGATCCTTTGACTTCGGACAAGGTATTGGTGCCACGACCGGTGACCGTGGTCGATGCCGGCTATCATAAAGCGCTCGATCTGCAAGTTGAAACCGTGGTGGACGATTTCCGGAACTTGCCCGGCGACTCGATCTGGCCGGCGATCATCCCCCGCGTGCTGAAGCTCATTCAGGAACACAAGACGACCTGGATTTTCGCCAACAACCGGCGGCTGGCCGAACGCACTGCCGACCGTCTCAACGAGCAGATGGCGGCCGAAGGGGCGGGCGAGGCTTCCGGCCTTATCGAGGGAGGCGTAGTCAAGGGCATCGGGTTTATGGCTGCGGGGACGGGGACCTACCCCAATCCCATCCGCGCCCACCACGGCAGCATGGCGAAAGAAGCCAGGCTGGAGATGGAGCGTGACCTCAAAGCCGGGGTCCTGCCGGCGCTGGTGGGCACCTCGTCGCTGGAACTCGGTATTGATATCGGCTCTGTCGACCTGATAGTTCAACTTCAGTCGCCCAAGTCGGTGGCGCAGGGGCTGCAGCGGGTGGGGCGCTCAGGTCACCTGGTAGGCCAGACCAGCACAGGGCGCATCTTCCCCACACACCGCGAGGACGTCATGGAAGCGGCGGCAATCGCCGGCGGCATGTTGCGGGGCGAGGTGGAGCCCACCCACGCGCCTCGGAATCCCCTGGACGTACTGGCTCAGCAGGTCGTGGCCATGGTCTCCGTCGAGACCTGGGATGTGGATGCGCTCTTCGACCTGGTCCGTCGCGCCTATGCCTATCAGGACCTCACCCCGCGGGTCTTCCAAACCGTGCTGGAGATGCTGGCCGGCCGCTATCCCAGCCAGGCGCATCGCGAGCTGCGGGCACGAGTGGCCTGGGATCGGGTCAACCACAAGCTGGCGGCGCTGCCCGGCTCGCGCATGATGGCTCTGACCAACGGCGGCACTATCTCCGATCGAGGCTCGTTCAGCACCTACCTGCCCGACGGCAAGACCCGCATCGGCGACCTGGACGAGGAGTTCGTCTACGAGACACGGGTAGGCGACACCTTCATGCTTGGCTCTCAAGTCTGGCGGGTCATGGACATCACCGACGACAAGGTAGTGGTGAGCGAGGCTCCCGGTGCGGTGCCCAGGATGCCCTTCTGGCGTGGCGATTACCCGTGGCGGCCGTATGAACTGGGGCAGAAAGTAGGGGAGTTTCGGCGAACGGTGGCCGATCGGCTGGAGCAACTGCGAGCCTCTATGGGGCTGCGCGAATTCCGAGATATCCGCGAGAGGCGGAAGGAGCCCGAGGTTCAAGCCGTACTCGCCTGGCTACGAGAGGGTTATGCGCTGGACGAGCATTCGGCATGGCAAGTGCTGGACTATGTGGCAAGTCAGCTTGACAAAGTCGGGGCGATTTCATCGGACCGGGCGGTGATAGTCGAGGTGTTCGACGATGCGCTGGGCGACCCGCGCATGGTGATCCACTCGCCGTTTGGGGGCCGGGTCAACGGCCCGTGGGGGCTGGCGCTGGCCGGCGCGCTGCGTGAGCGCGCCAGGGTGCAGGTCGAAGCTCAAACCAACGATGATGGCATCCTGCTGCGCTTCCCTGACGCGGATGCCGAATTCCCGCTGGATATCGTCTCCGAGATGGGGCCCACCGAGGCCCGGGAACGCATCTTACGCGAGCTGCCCAACTCGGCTGTCTTTGGCGCCCGCTTCCGCCAGAACGCCGCCCGAGCGTTGCTCTTGCCAGGTCTGCGCGGCGGCAAGCGCACCCCTTTTTGGCTCCAGCGCTTGCGGGCTAAAGACTTGCTGCAGGCGGTACGCCAGTTCGACGATTTCCCCATCGTCGGCGAGACCTACCGCGACTGCCTGCAGGACGTGATGGACCTGCCGCACCTGGAGCAAGTGCTGGACGGCATCCAGGAGGGAAACATCCAGGTAGTGCCAGTCGAGTCGCTGACTCCCTCACCGGTGGCCCAGAGCCTGCTGTGGGACTTTATCAGTGTCTATATGTACGAGTGGGATACCCCCAAGGCCGAGCGGCAACTACAGGCCTTGTCTGTAAGCCGCGAATTGCTTCAGGACCTGCTCCAGGACGTCGCGCTGGACGAGTTGCTCCGGCCTGAGGCGGTCGCCGAGATTCGGGACCGGCTGCAGCACACCGCACCTGCGGCCCATGCGCGCACGGTTGAGGAACTGGCGGTGCTGCTCCAGCAACTGGGTGATCTCTCGGCACTGGAGATCGCCGGGCGGACCAGCCTTGATCCGGCGAATTGGATGCTGCAACTGGCCGGCGAGAAGCGTATCGTGTTGCTATCTATCCCGACCGCCCACGGGCCTGAACAACGCTGGGTAGACGCCGAGTATCTTTCGGAGTATTGCACGGCCTTCGGCATTTCTCAAGAGGAGTGCAGAACTTATTCCGCAAAAGAGGATGGCCGGTCGCTCGCCCCGGCGGAGGCTCAACGCCGGATTCTGGAGCGCTTTGTGCGTCATGCCGGCCCTATCACCCTCGACGCCATCCGGGAGCGGTACGCCTTCCCCGCCGATTGGCTGGCAGCCGAACTGGACCGCCTGGTGGGATCCCGCCAACTGGCTCACGGTCGCTTCACGCCGCAGGGGGCGCGAACCGGCCGGGTGACCTCGTCAGCCGATGAATTCGTCGAACTGCGCACCCTGGAGCAAATTCACCGCCGCACGCTGACCATTCTGCGCCGCGAAGTGCGCCCCGTCCCCTTCAGCGCCTACGCCGATTTCCTGGCGCGCTGGCAGCATTTGCACCCGGATGAACGGCTGGCCGGGGATGGTGCCCTGAGGCGGGCCCTGCAGCAACTGCGCGCGGCGCCGGTGGTGGGACAGGCATGGGAGCGGGATGTTTTGCCGCTGCGACTGGCACACTACGATCCGGCGGAACTGGAGGCGTTGTGCCAGAGCGGTGAGTTGGTATGGGTTGGCTCGGGCGGGGTCGATCCACGGCGGGGACGGGTGCGTTTCCTGTTCCGGGGCGAGGGGAACCTGTATCTGGAGCAGACTCCTGAGGATTTGTCCGCGCTCAGCGAGGGGGCACAGGCGGTGTACAATCTCCTCAAATCTGAGGGAGCCGTCTTCTTCGCCGACATTCGCGCCGGACTGGACCTGGACGACGATGCTGTCGAGGCGG
>JARRNE010000456.1:0-3323 GCA_037385305.1 Chromatiaceae bacterium
CCAGCCTCGCGCAGGCGAAGAGTCAGGGCATGGTCTGCGAGCTGCCAACCGGCTATCTGGCGGCCGCCAGGAAGGCGACCCATGAGGTGAAAGCCATGGTGAACGACATCAACAAGAAGAGAAGGGCCGAGTACACCCGTATCGCCAATGACCACAAGATCACGGTGGAGCAGGTCGGCAAGCTCACCGCGCAGAAGCTGGAGCCCAAGTGTCCGTAGCTCGACCCTTGGCGGTCTGACCGAGAAGCTGGGGTCACGGTTTGTTGCGGACGGTAAGGTCGCGTTGTCTTGCAGCACGCGTATGCCCTGATGAGCAACCATGTGTTCATCCGCCGGTCCCTTCGGCCGCAACGCGCGCCTCGAGCCCATCGTCCCCAGCCAGCTGCCCCGCCCCAAGCTGCCCGTCAACCTGCAGATCCTGGCCGTAGGCTCGGCTTGGTCCAAGGCGAGCCCCGTAGCCAGTACCATGCAGGGAGTCGGCGGCTGGGGGCTGAAATCTCTTGGCCTTCGTTCCGCCACGCCACTCGAGGAGACGAACCGCATGAGCATGTTCCGCGCTTTTCTTGGTCTCACCCTGCTGGCTCTGTCCGCCCTGTTCAGCCCACTTCATGCCTCCCAGCGGCTGGACGGCTACTTCATCGCCAGTGACGCCTGTCCCGCATTTCAGTCCTTCAGAAAGGGCACCAACCCTGGTGACGTGACCCTGGTACAGGAACGTGCCTACACGATACTGGAGAAGAACAAATCCAACGCCACCCACTATCGCATACGCATCCGCGAGGCCAGCCCCCAGGAGCGCTGGGTGGCTGTGAGCTGCGGCACCCTTCTGGTGGATTGCCGCAGCAGCAAGGCGATTCCGGTCGAGCCGGTGACGCCCGAGCCACAACCACAGCCTCCGCCGACGCCTCAACCCCAGCCGGCGGCCGGCTCCGCGTACCTGCTGGCGCTGAGCTGGCAGCCCGGCTTCTGTCAGGGCCACCAGGACAAGCCCGAGTGCGAGAGCCAGACTGGAGAGCGCTTCGACGCCACCAACTTTACCTTGCACGGGCTATGGCCCCAGCCCAGGAGCAACGACTACTGCAACGTGTCCAACCGCGACAAGCGGCTGGACGAGCGCCACGGCTGGTGCCAGCTGCCGGCCCCAATGCTCTCCGAGCAGACCCTCGAAGACCTGACGGTTGCCATGCCGGGCGTCGCCTCCTGTCTGGAGCACCACGAATGGATCAAGCACGGTACCTGCTACCGCGAGTCGGCCGAGTCCTACTTCGGCGAGGCCGTGGCCCTGCTCGACCAAGTCAACGACTCGCCAGTGCGCCGCCTTTTCGCCGACCACATCGGCGAGACCCTCCGCGCCGACCAGATCCGCGATGCCTTCGACCACGCTTTCGGCCCCGGAAGCGGCCGCAAGGTGGAGGTGAGCTGTAGCGGCGGGCTGATAACTGAGCTTCGGATCAACCTCCGGGGCGACATCCAACCCGACACGCCTCTCTCCGGCCTGCTCGCAGCCGGCGCCGACACGGGGCCGGGATGCGGATCCGGAAAGGTCGACGCGGTCGGGTTCTGAGGATCCGGCCCCCTCACCTCACCCGGACTCGATCCGCGGCCGCGCACGGTCGGGACTGCGGGGACAGCTGGGGTCAAGGTCGTCTTGTGCTCGGATGCCCCCGCTGAAGCTTGCAACAATACGAGCCTCGGCCCCGTTCCCCTCTGGCGACGGACACTGGGACGGGCGGATAAGGAGGCTCGGCCTCAGACCCGCGGCAGCACACTGTCCCTTGCCAGCCAGCGGTCCACCGCCCGGGCGCACTGGCGGCCCTCCCGGATGGCCCAAACCACCAGGGACTGCCCCCGACGCATATCCCCGCATGCGAACACGCCGGGAACGCTGCTCTGATAGTCGACATCGCCGGCAGCTACCGTGCCGCGTGGCGTCAGGGTCAGACCCTGGGCCCGGACCGGGCCGCCCGGCTCCGGGTGGGCGTAGCCGATGGCGATCAGCACCAGCTGAGCGGGCAGACGCCGGAGAGCCCCCGGCACTCGCACCTTGCGCCACCGTCCGGGGCCTTCCGATTGCCACTCTAGGCGCTGCAGGATCACGGCCTCGACCCGCTGCCCGCGGCCCTCGAAGGCGACGGTGTCCCAGCCCCAGATCCGCCGGCAGCCCTCCTCGTCGTGGTCGTCGGCACGCATCTCGGGCGCCGGCTGCGGCCAGTACGCCAGCACGTCGGCATGCTCCGGCGGCGCCTCGTGGTACTGGACCTGGGTGACGCTGTGGGCGCCTTGGCGAACGCTGGTGCCCACACAATCACCGCCGGTGTCGCCGCCGCCGATGACCACCACGTCCAGGCCCTCCGAATCGATGGCGCCCTTTGGGTCCGGCGGCAGACCGGCGATGCGCCGGTTCTGCTGCTCCAGGTACTCCATAGCAGGGTATATTCCCTGCAGGGAGCGACCCGGAACCGCCACCTCCCGCGGGACCTCGCAGCCGCAGGCCAGCGCCAGCGCATCCCACGACCCGCCCAGGTCTTCCAGATCCTGCACCGGGAAGCCAGGCCGAAACACCACGCCCTCGGCGCGCATCTGGTCCAGGCGGCGCTCCAGGATTCCTTTGTCCAAGCGGAAGTCCGGGATGCCGTAGCGCAACAACCCGCCGATGCGGTCCGCCTTCTCGAACACCTCCACCGCGTACCCGCCCCGGCACAGCTGCTGGGCGCAGGCGAGCCCCGCCGGCCCGGAACCCACGATGCCGATACGGCCACGGGCCCGTCCGGACGACCGGACAGGCCGCACCCACCCCGCCTCCCAGGCATGCTCCGCCACCGCCAGCTCGATGTCCTTGATGCTCACCGGCTGGTCGTTGATACGCAGCGTGCAGGCCTGCTCACAGGGCGCGGGGCAGAGGCGGCCAGTGAGCTCCGGGAAGTTGTTGGTGGAGTCCAGCTGCTCGTAGGCGAGCCGCCACTGCCGCTCGTAAACAAGTGCGTTCCAGTCCGGGATCAGGTTGTGAACCGGGCAATGGGCGTGGCAGTAAGGGGTGCCGCAGTCCATGCAGCGATCCGCCTGGCGCCGCGCCTGGACCTCGGGCATAAGCGCGATGTACTCGCGCCAGTGGCGCAAGCGGCGCGGGACACGCTGTTTGCGCGGTGCCTCCCGGCGATAGCGCAGGAAGCCGTCGGGATTATTCATCGCACACCTCCCGTCGGGCGCATCTCCATCTAAGTTTAGCGGGGCGGGAGCACCGGTCCAGATTCCATTGCTAAACAGATGGATAACAGCCCTTCCTTTGCGCAACCAAGCATGCGGTGCGCGCCATCTCCGAAGGGC
>JARRNE010000457.1:0-3320 GCA_037385305.1 Chromatiaceae bacterium
GCCGAGCGGGGGCTCGACCCGGAGGCCGCCTACTTTGCGCTCCTCGCGGAGTTTCTCCGGGGTGAGATCCGGTGTCCGCTCAACGAGGCGGCCCGCCGGCAGGCAGGGTTCGCCGACGCCGAGATCCAACGCCTGCGGGCCCTTTGCCGGGGTCCGAGGGCGAAGGCGTAGAACGTCCCAGCTCTCTTTTTCCGAACGGGGGCGGTGTCCGCAAACGAACGCCAATGGACGCTGATGAACCCGCCCAGCTCTTGATGGTTGCAGAACCGGTTGCGCGTGGCGCGTGATCTGGAGGCAGTGAAGGCTCACGCTGGACGGGGACGCCGTACCCGCGGGCAATGCGCACGGTCGCCCGCAAGTTGGCTCCGACGGGGCTTCGGGGTGGGGCTTGTAGGAGCGACCTCAGGTCGCGACCGGGGGCTGAATTGCCGGCGGGGGATTGGGGCAGCAGGCTTTTCGGTCGTGGCGGTTGGCGTCTGGTCGCGGCCAAGGCCGCTCCTACGGGGCCGTGGGATCGATCTGGACATGACAGGGTGGTGATCGCAGTGCAGTCCCGAAGCCGTAGGGTGCGCACCGCACACCGTCGGGGGCTTGCTGGACGTTCTGCCTCGCCAACAGTCGCGGTCTGAGCTGTGCCCAGTATCCGAGCGACCCGGGGGCGTTGGTCATATTCGCTTGGGTTGACCAGCTTGGGCACGGGGCCGTCCGACGCTAACCCGGTCTCACCGCCTCCCGGTGCCAGCTGCCCCCCGCTGCCACGAGCACCTCACCGTGCTCCTCGTGCCATTCGGCCAATACGGACCGAACGACAGGCGCACCGTCCAGCTCGAACCCATGGTCTGCCGGACGATGGGTGTGTCCGTGGATGAGCCTGCTGACGCGATGCCGACGCATGAAATCCGCGACCGTCAATTGGCTCACGTCCATGATCTCCTCCGCCTTCCCGGCGGTGGCGGTGCCGCTCTTGGTGCGGTAATCCGCCGCGATTGCCCTGCGTCTGGCGAGGGACCGCCAGAGGAACAGCCGGATCACGATCGGGTTGCGGATGCGGCGCCGGAAGCGCTGGTAGGGGACATCGTCGGTGCACAGGAGGTCCCCGTGCATCAGGAGCGTCGGCGCGCCTGCGATCTCCAGCCGGGTCGGATCGGCCAGCAGGACGCAGCCCGTGTCGCGGGCGAATCGCCGGCCCAAAAGGAAGTCCCGGTTGCCATGCATGAGGCGGCAGCGGGTGCCCGAGGTGGTGAGCTCTTTGAGGGCGCTGCGGATCAGGGGGTAGGGCGGGGTGTCGTCATCGTCGCCGACCCAGGCGTCGAACAGGTCTCCGAGGATGAAGAGCCGCTCCGCCTCGGGTGCCCGGCCGCGCAGGAACTCCAGGAACAGTTCCACCGTGGCGGGGCGCTCCGGGGCCAGATGGAGGTCGGAGATAAAGAGCGACTCAGCCATCCAGGACGCAGGGTTGGACAAGAAGCAAAAACGTTATCCTTATCGTTGTCGTTGTCGTTGTCGTTGTCGTTGTCGTTGTCGTTGTCGTGACCAACCGCTGCGTACCGCGCAGTCGATCCCGCTGAACATCGCCGAAGGCAACGGTAAGGGGACCAATGCCGACCGGCGCCGCTTCCTCGATATCGCTCGCGGTTCGGCGTTGGAATGTGCATCAATTCAAGACTGTCTCGAAGCCTTCGAACTGCTGGCTGCGGCTAAAAAACGCACAGGGTAAGGCAATGCTGACTCCGGTCGTTTCGATGCTCACCAATCTCGGACAGCGAAACCACGAGGTGCGAGAGAATTCCGGCCCTTATGGTAGTTCCGACAACGACAACGACAACGACAACGACAACGACAACGAAAGATATGGATTAACGGTTCCTACGGGGACGGCGAAGCCCGTTCGCGGGGTGCGCTGTTTGCACCGCCAGGCATCGGTGCGGGTCGCACGCGCGGCCCCGCTTCGGGCGGCGGTCACATCGTCTTACTCCACGATCTCCGCCTTCTCGATGACCACGTCTTCCACCGGCACGTCCTGATGGCCGTGGCGGCTTTCGGTGCGTACGCCTTTGATCTTGTTCACGGTGTCCATACCCTCGATCACACGGCCGAAGACACAATAGCCCCAGCCGTCCTTGCCCGGGTAGTCCAGGAAGCCGTTGTTCGAGACGTTGATGAAGAACTGGGATGTCGCCGAGTGGGGCTGGCTTGTACGCGCCATCGCCACGGTGCCGGTGGTGTTGCTGAGGCCGTTCTTTGCCTCGTTCTGGATGGGGTCGCGAGTCGGCTTGGGGATGAAGTCGGCCGTCATGCCGCCCCCCTGGATCATGAAGCCGGCGATGACCCGGTGGAACAGGGTGCCGTCGAAGTGCCCCTCACGCACGTACTGCTCGAAGTTGGCGCAGGTGACCGGAGCCTTCTCGGCGTCCAGCTCGATTCCGATGTCGCCATGGGTTGTCTTGAGCTTGATCATTTCGCTGCTCCTGCGCTGCCGATGCGGGTGACCTTCTCGATCACAACTGGGGTCTTGGGCACATCCTTAAGCCCCTTGGGATGCGTGCCGGTGGAGACTGCGGCGATCTTGTCGACGACGTCCATACCCGAAATCACCTTGCCGAAGACCGGATAGCCCCAGCCGCGCGGGCCCTTGCCGGTATGATTCAGGAAGCCGTTGTTCTTCAAGTTGATGAAGAACTGGGACGTCGCGGAGTTGGGCTCGGACGTACGTGCCATGGCGATGGTGCCGCGGTCGTTCTTCAGCCCGTTATCCGCCTCGTTCTTGATCGGCGCATGGGTGGGCTTTTCCTGCATCTGCGGGGTGTAGCCGCCGCCCTGAATCATGAAGCCCGGGATGACGCGGTGGAAGACGGTGCCGTTGTAGAAGCCCTCGTCGGCGTATCCGAGAAAGTTCTTCACCGTCGCGGGCGCCTTGTCCGGAAAGAGCTCGATGGTGATGGTGCCCACGCTGGTCTCCATCCGGACCTTGGGCTCGTCCGCCAGGGCTCCGCCTGCGGCGGCAAGGGTCAGAAGAAACGCAGCGGTTGCCGGGAAACGGGACATGGTTCGGCTCCGACTCGGAATCTTGAACAGCGGCGCATGGTACGGGCTTTGGCTGCGCCGGGGAAGCCCTGCAGCCCTACGGCCTTCGCGGGTCACCGAGCCTTTGGTACCATCCCTCAGCCGTCTTCCAGCTGTATTAGCCCTGTCGTTCCATGCTCCAGATCTACAACAGCCTGACCAGGCAGAAAGAGGACTTCAGGCCGATTGTGCCGGGAAAGGTGCGGATGTATGTCTGCGGCATGACGGTCTACGACTACTGCCACCTCGGCCATGCC
>JARRNE010000458.1:0-4825 GCA_037385305.1 Chromatiaceae bacterium
GACCTCTTTCGTCGTCGGCTGAAGCCTGACGTTGTCGCGTCGAGCGAAGCTCGGGGTATCTTGCGGGGTGCACGTCCCCATCGGGCGAGAAACCGGGGACAGACCCTGAGGTATCCCCACAAATCCGGCCGCTCCGAGTCAGTCGGCGAGCAGGGCGGCGTGACTACTCGCAACCCATTGGTCCAGTGGTCCGATGGCATCTGCCAGGTCCGCCGCGGCCGCTTTGCAGTGCTCCACCGTCAGCAACAGCCGAGCCAGGAACAGGCGGGAGTAGGCGCGGCGTTTACCACTGCACGGACGCAACCGCTCATGCAGCCCCGTGCGCTCGGCTGCCGTCCCGATCAGCCAGAGCAGGATTGCCGCCAGCGAGGCGATCAGCACCAGCACGGTGAACCGACCGGTACCGCTGGAGGCGCTGCGCTCGAGGCCCTCGCCGAAATGCTCGCTCTTCATGTCGCGGAAGCTGAGCTCAATTTGCATCCGCTGGCGATAGACCCGCACCAGCCGCTTCGCCGGCCAGTCGGCAAAGCGCGTCGAGGCGACGAGCAACCAAGGCTCGCGGGCAGCGCGCGCGGCCTGCTGGCTCTTCTTCGAGCGTGCCCGCTTGCCCGCGGCGGTCTTGGCCTGGCGTCCCTGCTTGGGCCGGCGCACCAGCACGAAGAGCGCGCACAGCGGGTTGCTGCGCACCCACTGCCCGGTGCCGAGGCAGCTCGCCGTGGTGGTCGCCTCCTCGAACACGCGTTTGCAGCTGCGCCAACGCTGCTTGAGCTTGATGTAGTCGCGCCCGCGCACGCGCCCGAGCCAGCGCCAGCCCAGCCGCTCCACCTCGCGGAAGAACGGCACCTTGAAGCCGGAGTCGGCGACGATGATCGGCTCGGCAGAGGCCGGCAGCATCTGGGCCAGACGCTGCAGGAACCGATGCTGCACTTGGCGATTGCCCAGCCAGTCGATGACGATCAGCGGCTCGACGAGCCCGCGCAGCAGCACCGCGGCTAGCGCGCCATAGATCGTTCGTGCCTGACCCTGTAGCTGGCGGTTGCCGAGCAGCCGATCCGAGCGTTTGATCTTGTTGCGCAGGCTCGCCTCCCCGCCGAAGCGCCGGCCGATGTCGGTCAGCGTCAGTCGCGGGCCACACACCGTCGCCGCCACCGCCTCCAGCAGCGTCGCCAAGCGCCGCGCGTGGATGCCGGTGAGCAGCGGGCCGAGGCAACGTTGGAGTATCGTCAGCGCATGCATGGGGGCGGTCCTCTGAAGGTTTCGTCGCCCGCAGTGGACCACATCCCCCTAGGTAATCTCAATTCAGCGTCATAAATACATCGCAACAAACTGTTATATCAATAGATATTTTGGAGATACCTCGGGGTCTGCCCCCTATTACTCTCCAGGTCCCCATCGAACGGGGGGACACACAACCCGGGCCGGCCCGAATCACGCAGGTCATCGAGGAGGCCAAGCGGCAGGGTATTCGGGTCGTCTTCGCGGAGCCGGAGTTCTCGCAGCGGGCTGCAGATGCCGTTGCCGAGGCCATCGACGGGCAGGTCGTGATGATCGACCCCTTGGCGGAGGATTGGCCGGTGGGGATGCGGGCGATCGCCCACGGCCTCGAAAAAGCGCTCGGCTCCCGGGACGGATCCTGCGCTGCGCTTCGTGGATCGCTTCGGCGTCTCGCAACCGGTGGGAGCTGCGACCCAAGCCCCCGCCGTGGCATCCCCCCTCTGCCCCCAGACAACCACCCCGGCACCTGGCCCGGGGGAGAGTCGGGGAGACTCGCTGACGAGCAGCGCGGTCAGGGCCCGGCGCGCCCAGGCGTTGATGCCTCCGCGATGGCAACCAACCGAAGGTCCTGGAAATCCGCAGGGGCGGCCCCATTCTCGAATCGAGTGCGGCGCAACGGCCTTTCGGCGATTGCCGGAAGATCTTGTAACCAGTTTGCGCAGGACTATGGTTCCCCTTCAAGGAGCGCCGGCAGGAGCATAGTCATTCTATGTGGCCGGCGGCGCGACGCCCAAGGGGGCGAAAGACGAGCAAGGCGGTATGAGATTTGACGGAAATCGCCTTGGTGCCCGGACATCAGCGACGAGGAGACGACCGGCATGGCAGGTGGAAAACAGTACCGGCTTACGGGAGACCCGCTGCGGCGGCGCGATTCAGACCCGGGTTACCGGGTGGGTTGGCGACACAGGGTTCGATTCGAGAAGGGTCACCTGGAAGGCGAAATGAGCTACGGCGAGGCACGCCGCCGAGCGGCTGAGCTCCAGGCCAGCGACACCGAGAGCAAGGTCTACTTCCCGGAGATGATCCGAACCCTGGAGGGCTGACAAGTCCTTAGAAGGAGCCTTGTCGAGCGGCAAGCGCGTGCTGTTGGGCGTCTTCCCGTGCCACAAGCGGAGCCGCCGGTTGGCCCAACGATCCACATAGTTGAACGTTCAGATCGGTAGGTATAGGGCCGTGGCGGTCACATCAGCACCCGCCGGGCCAGCAGCGCGAAGATCAGCGCCAGCAGCACGTGCGCGGCATAGGCTGTCACCAGCAGGAACAGCCCGCCGAGCGGGGTCGCGACGAAGCCGGTGCGCAGAATCTCGAACTCCGAGATGAACAGCGCGAATGGCGGCGCTCCGGCAATCGCGACGGCTCCCAGGATCATCGCCCAGCCGGCCACCGGCGCGCGTCCGAGCAGGCCGCCGACCGCCGCGATCATCGGCCCCATGCTGGTCAACCCCACGTATTTCCAGGCAGCTTCAGCGCCTCGGCGCTATCTTCATAGGCCACCAGGAACGCGGAGAAGATGGTGGTCAGCTCGATGGCGATCCAGATCACCGCCAGATTCGATACCAAGGACGAGGATCAGCACCAGCATCATGTCCGTACCACTCCTTCAGCTCGGCCATCAGCCCGACACCAGTCATGCGGGTGACACGATGGATGCTGCGGATCAGCAACGCGATTGCCAGCCCGAGCGCTCGCGGACGAACGGCCGCCGCGTAACAACCGTTGCAGCGCGGTCAGCAAGCCGCCGCTCACCGGCACCTCGAAGGCCTTCCCGATCTGCGGGCTGAAGCTGTCGCGGCGCGAAAGGAACACCACGTCCTGCTATCCCGCGTCCAGCCGACCACGACGTTGTCCGGTGCAGTCTCGATCTTGCCGTTCATGGGCAATCCGTTTCTGGGCCGAGACGGCCGCCCGCAGCCCGGCGTCGCCCGCAAGCGGGCTCCTACGCTGCGCGGAGATCACGGGCTACGCACAAAAGCTTATGCAACCACCGATACCCGCCTTGCATGCCCGGAGCCTTGCTCCCAGGCGTTTACACGCTCGGCCAAATCACCGACCATTTCAGTGGGCACCGTTTGACCATCAGCCGCCGCATGCGCTGTTCGGGAGTCGCTCAACAAGAGGATGCTTGATCAGGAAATCAGACCATGATTGCCGACCCGCACTGCCCAATCCGGATCGTGGCCCATGCCTTGCGAGTTAGACCGCGATTTTCCGCTTTTCCGCAGATCCCGCCTGCCACGGGCGTCGCTGCTCGGCGCCGATCCGGTGGAACAACGCCTTGGTCTGCCGGGAATTTCCGCCGGCCCCCGTGTGCCGACCGGTGCCATCAACAAGCTCACCGGCTGCAGGATATGCGGAAATGTTTCGTGTTACAACGCGGAACCTTTCCGCCTACTCACGTTATGTTTCTCTAGCTATACCCGTTATAGGCACAAACTGCCGTTCCTAAAGTACTTTCTAGAAAACATTTCCAACAACATGCCTTTGCGGTGCATTTGTTGCTCCAGAATGCTTACTGTGCGGGTTCGAGCAGCAATGAAACGCCACCCACTTCGTGTTGGGACCTTTTCTCGGTCTTCTGTGGTCACTTACGCGCCTTTTTGTACCGGCAGCGGCCGGCCGCCAACGGTTTAACGTGCTCGGCACATTGAATGCGGTCACACACCAATTGGTCGTGATACAAACGAGCCTATATCAATGCGGAAAGCGTCTGTAGCTTGTTGCGGAAAGTCGCATTGATGTACATACGAATGCCGATAACCCCCTGGTATTGCACAACGCCCGTTACCAGAACTACGCCGTCGTCACCGAATTCGCGCTAAAACTCAATATTGAGCTTCTTTTCCTGCCGGCCTATTCACCGAGTTTAAATCTCATTGAACGCTTATGGAAATTCGTCAAGAAACAGGTTCTATACGGGAAGTACTATCCTGACCTTGGCAGCGTTTGTTGCCGATCCAGATCATTCCGCGAAAGAAGATCGCTTTCTCTTGTTCGGAAGGACAAAGTGCAACAAACATCTCGTTGTTTCCTTCACTGAACGAAATCAAATTGTTCGCATTATCTCAGCCCGACGCATGACGCCATCAGAGCGCAAAGCCTATGAACAATGACGAAGACATGAGACCGGAGTACCCTGCCGAGCTGATCAAATCCGGAGTGCGGGGCAAGTATGCCAGGCGCTATCGTGAAGGCACGAATGTCGTGCCTATCGACCCGGAGGTTAACAGACTGTTCCCCAACGCAGAAGCTGTCAATCGCGCCCTTCGCGCTTATGCAAAAGAGCACAAAATGCTGACCTAACAGGGTGCAACCCGCGTTCCGCGCGGAGATCTTGGCGTTTGTGCAGACGGCCTACCAGCAAGGGCGCACAGCGCATGAGGTGGAGTGCGGACTCTGGCAACGGATGCTGAGGCTCGGTCGAAGCGTCTACCACGCCTGGCCGGATCTGTTCGGCGATGGCAAGGGGTCGCAATGCGCGGTGGCGCCAAAGCCCCCAAGGGCGTCGAGCCCCCCGCAACGGGAGAGAAGCGCGCCGGCACCAAGAAAATGG
>JARRNE010000459.1:0-3308 GCA_037385305.1 Chromatiaceae bacterium
GAGATGGCTTCAGGCGGCCGGGTCCGGCTGGCGCGAGAGTTCGGCCCACTCCTCGTCGCTGTAGAGCCGCGAACGGGTGAGGAAGCGCAGGCCCTCGGGGCCTTCCAGCGAGAACATGCCGCCGCGGCCAGGCACCACGTCGATGATGAGCTGGGTGTGGCGCCAGTACTCGAACTGGGCGCGGCTCATGTAGAAGGGGCAGTCGCCGATCTCGCCGAGCTGCACGTCGGCATCGCCGACCAGGAACTCGCCTTCGGGGTAGCACATCGGCGCGCTGCCGTCGCAGCAGCCGCCGGACTGGTGGAACATGAGCGGGCCGTGCTTGGCCTTGAGGGTTTCGATGAGCTGCAGGGTCGCCTCGGTGGCGGTGACGTGAAGAACCATGGCGGCTCCTTTCCGAAAAAGGGAGTGTCGACGGCCCCTGAGCGGTGCAGAGGCCGTCGCGACGGGCCGAGCTTGCGCCGAGAAGCACAGCCATACATCGGTATGCCGGAGCCATCGCAGGCGCGAGTCGGCACGCGCAGCCGGCTTCTGCGCTGCTCAGAAGAAGCCGAGAGCCTTGGGGCTGTAACTCACCAGCAGGTTCTTGGTCTGCTGGTAATGGTCCAGCATCATCTTGTGGGTCTCGCGGCCGATGCCCGACTGCTTGTAGCCGCCGAACGCGGCGTGCGCCGGATAGGCGTGATAGCAGTTGGTCCACACCCGCCCGGCCTTGATGGCACGGCCCATGCGGTAGGCGACGCTGCCGTCGCGGCTCCACACGCCGGCACCGAGGCCGTAGAGCGTGTCGTTGGCGATGGTCAGGGCTTCGGCCTCGTCCTTGAAGGTGGTCACCGACACCACCGGGCCGAAGATTTCCTCTTGGAAGATGCGCATCTTGTTGTGGCCCTTGAACACCGTGGGCTGCACATAGTAGCCGCCGGCCAGGTCGCCTGCCATGCGCGCGCGGTCGCCGCCGGCCAGGCACTGGGCGCCTTCCTTGGCGCCGATGTCCATGTACGACAGTATCTTCTCGAGCTGCTCGTTGGATGCCTGGGCACCGACCATGGTGTCGGTGTCGAGCGGGTTGCCCTGCTTGATGGCGGCGACGCGCTGCAGGGCGCGCTCCATAAACTTGTCGTAGATGGATTCCTGGATGAGGGCTCGCGACGGGCAGGTGCAGACCTCGCCCTGGTTGAAGGCGAACAGCACGAAGCCTTCGATGGCCTTGTCGAAGAAGTCGTCATCGGCGGCGGCCACGTCGTCGAAGAACACGTTGGGCGACTTTCCGCCCAGTTCCAGGGTCACCGGAATGATGTTCTGGCTGGCGTACTGCATGATCAGGCGGCCGGTGGTGGTCTCGCCGGTGAAGGCCACCTTGGCGATGCGCTTGTTGGAGGCCAGCGGCTTGCCGACTTCCAGGCCAAAGCCGTTGGCCACGTTGAGCACGCCCGGCGGCAGCAGGTCGCCGATCAGCTCCATCAGCACCAAGATCGAGGTCGGCGTCTGCTCCGCCGGCTTCAGCACCACGCAGTTGCCGGCGGCCAGGGCCGGGGCCAGCTTCCAGGCGGCCATAAGGATGGGAAAGTTCCAGGGAATGATCTGGCCGACCACGCCCAGCGGCTCATGGAAGTGGTAGGCGACGGTGTTCTCGTCCAGCTCGGCCAGCGAGCCTTCCTGGGCGCGGATGCAGCCGGCAAAATAGCGGAAGTGGTCGGCGGACAGTGGGATGTCGGCGGCCAGGGTCTCACGGATGGGCTTGCCGTTGTCGACCGTCTCCGCATAGGCCAGCTTCTCTAGGTTGGCTTCGATGCGGTCGGCGATCTTGTTCAGGATGTTGGCGCGCTCGGTGACCGAGGTCTTGCCCCAGGCGTCGGCGGCGGCGTGGGCGGCATCCAGAGCCAGCTCGACGTCCTCGGCGGAGGAGCGGGCCACCTGGCAGTAAGGGTTGCCGGTGATGGGGGTGATGTTGTCGAAGTACTGGCCTTTGACGGGCGGGGTCCATTTGCCGCCGATGAAGTTGTCGTATTGGGCCTCGAACTGCACTTTCGCGTCCGCGCTGCCGGGGGCTGCGTAAGTCATGGATCGTCTCCTTACTCTGCTGATGGACCCGGCGGATTGCCGCGCCGGGCGCCCGTGTCACAGACCGTGCCAACCAGAAAGGAAAGTGAAGCCTAACTCATTGATGTCTTGGAGCATTCTGCGCCCGCACGATCGGCGGGAAGGGCGCGCGACACGTGCCTGAGCGGAATAGTATTCCAAGACAGCACAGGTTAACGCCGGAGCTGTCCGCGCGCCAGCATCTGTTGGCCGGAGCCCAGATTCCCGACGGCCTGCCTGGGGAACCCGTGGTGCTGCATTCCTGGCAACGTTGCCGGCGCGTCGGCCCGGAGCCGGTCGGCCGCCCGCCGGAGATTGCCCACCTGGACGGCGCGGAGTTGTCGCGCGCCCTGGGTCGCCAGCACCTGCTGGTGGGGGCATGGCCGGCCGGTGATGGAATACCTGATCGAGGAACACCGTTCCGGAGTCACGGGCCTCCCACTCCCAGTGTGGGTGGCGTTGCCGGGGCGATTAGCCGCGGCTCGGCCGGCTCGCCGATGTCGAGGAGGATGCGCGCGGCTGAGGGGCGATCCTCCACATGTCCGCCAGCGGTCGCATTGCTGCCATCGTCGTACAAAGTCCCGAAGACTAGGAACGCAACAGGACAAACTGGCGACAAATCGGCATCGATCCGAACAAGCCATCGACGGGAGAGATCATTCTGAGGCCACACGCGGTCAACCTGGGCGGGACCGCGACGCCGTACGGGCACCAAGCTGATCGCACCGCGGAGTTCAAGGCGCTGGGCGGTGGGGCTGCTCGATCTGGTCGAAACAACGGGCCGCGTGCCGCTTGTGCAGAGCGGAGCGGATGCGATCCGATTCCGCGCCGATAAAGGCCGGGCGGTCGGCTGGGTCACGGCCTTCGAATTCAAAGCCATGACCGAGGAAATAGCATATCGTATCGGTCAACCAAGGATTCGCCCGCAGTGCCGCCAGCAACGTATCCGCTTGTGCGCGGTACAAGGGCAACACATCGCTGGAGAAGCTCTCCATGGTGGCGGCATCCACCCTGGCCACGGCGACGAAGGCGAGCAACAGATAGACACGCATGCCCACCTGATCCCCCGCTGTCGCCGCGGCCCGATAGCGGCTGTACAGGGCTGCCCGACCATGCATCGCCGCTAGGGTGCTGTCATAGCGGGCGGGTTCGAGACCGACCAGGGTCTCGACCATCTCCGCAGCATCGGCGGGATCGACCCCTGGGGTCCGGTGGGTGCCAGCGGCCAC
>JARRNE010000460.1:0-3304 GCA_037385305.1 Chromatiaceae bacterium
TGCTCCTGTGCGAACCGTGGCACTGATGGTCGCGCACTTGCGGGGGTCAGTCAGCGGCGAGCGGCCTGTTGTTCGGGGCGCGCCGGCTCCGCTGGCGACTGCACGGGTCTCAGGCTCTGTGCGGAGCCGTTGACGCCCCCCAGCGCAAGGTATCCCGCGTGGCCCGGCAGTCGCTGAAGCTCATCGGCCTCGGGTTGATCATCGCGGCGGGGACGGGCACCTACGCTCGCCCAAGCAGCCTCGCGGGAGCGCTCTTCCCAGCGGGGAGCGCGGCGCCCAGCGCGGATGCCGCCCGTGCAGCCCCAGCTCTGCCGACTGGCGGCTCGACCCGAATACGGCCTCCGCTTGGCGCGGGCTGCCCCCCAGTACTTGACCGCCATCGCCGCCTGGAAGCCACGCCGTTTCGCGCCCGCAATTTTCGAGGCCGCCAGCTTGATGTCATCACGACGGCTAGTCTCAGCAAGGATGTCGTCCTCACGCATCGACTCTGGCCTCATGCGGATCGGGCAGCTGCTTATGAAAGTACAATAACGAGTGCTTACAACAGTATAAATTTCCTATGAACTCAGCCAAAAAGCGAGCAGCGCAACGTCGACGGTCTCCGCGAGGCGGCTCCGTCCAACAGAACAGGCTGTACGCGATGCCGAGAAGAGAGAACACCACGACCCCGAATCCCGAGATCAGCGAAAGTCCAATCACGACATCGAGCAAGACCATGATGCCCGCGACGACGTGGGGCCCGACTGTCTCGATGCCTTGGATCACGGCCGTGAGGTATGGCGCCAGCCAGGCGGGAGCAGTTGCCAGGGGCTTGCTGTACGCGTGGAGGAGACTCGCTGCGGACTGCTCGCCGGGTAGCAGCCAGGCGTAGGCCTGAAAAGCCGCGTTGATGAGCCAGATGACGCCAAGCAGCACGCGCAGGCTTGTGGCCACGATGCGCGCATTACCGGCTTCAGCGGACGCGCGCTCGGCATTCGTGTCTTCGGTCAGCGGTGCTTTCCGTCCGCGCCGGTTCAGATGCCCCGCGGCGCCCATCGGTCACAGAAATCTCGCCCGCCAAGGTTCAGGCCGGTCGCTAGACCACTGGAGCGAGACCCAACTTCCGAATAGTCTCCGGCAGATCGTTCGTGATCATGTTCAGGGCTTGATACAAAGGGGGCATGTATGGATGGGCGTGCCCACCGGTCTGCCCCCCCAGCGGAGATGCGTGTCCGAGCCTGCCGGGTAGTCCCTGCGCCGTGTCCCGCCGCGGTTTCGTTACCAGCCACTCGGTCTGCCGCGCGTGCGCGGAATGACTGCGACTCCCCGCGTAAGATACGGGCCGCTGCCAGGCACCGACTGGGCCGGCGAGTACGATCGCCAACGCGGCAGTGGACGAAAGGAAAACGCTTTTTGGACTCATGGACGTAAATCTCCTATCGTATCGTGCGACCAATTGATCAGTCCGGGCGGTTGATGTAGCCCCGCAGCGGGCGCCCAGGCCCGTGAGGCCAGGCAGGCGATCCGTGCTTGCGTTTTACAAGCAATGTTGTTGCCATGAGCAGACAGCTCTGAATTTCAAGGCGCTGCGCCAATACAATCACCCACGCGACGAAGGAAGCACGCAACCTCATCCATCCTTGGTTGAATTTCCCCACCCGGCCGCGGCGATCAGAGGGTGAGAAGAAGTGCCCGCGCCTTCCCCGCTGTAACCTTGACGGCGCCGCACCACTCGTTGACCTAGCCCAAAGTTGGGGACGCTGGCGCCAGGTGCCATTGGTACCTTCTCAATTTCTCAGAGCAAGGCAGGGGTGGCTGGTGTGCGCTCGCGCAGCAGATCGGGCAGCGGCGGAATGGCGCCGTGGCGGTTGCCATTTTGGATGAGGCGAGTGTCCTGATGATAGTGGTCGCGGGGGTCATTTTTGCCGCTGTATGGCTCTGGCACCATTTGCGGCCCGCGACAATGTAAGGTGGTTCGCAGGGGATAATCCTGCAGGGCGCGGAGCAGACGGGCGTAACCGAGTTTCGATTGCCTCCTTGTCCAATGCTCCGCGGGTTCAGGATCTGAGTCGGCGGGAGGATCTGCCTTCCGGCCAATCCGATCGTTTTCCGAGTATTGCCGCGCGATCTAGTCCCATTCCATGGCCGACCCCAAATGAGAAGTCAAGAACTCCTCTGAAAAGATCGATCTCTGACCCCAGGATAAGCTTTTCCCCATCCACCGCTGCAGAAAGTCCGTTCCCAGCCTCCTGTTGGTTCATATTCCCCGCCAGACTGGCCGTATTTCCCCGCCGTGACCAACCGGTGGCCATGAGTGACGCCCTTCCCGACGGGTCCGTATGGCGGCACGGATAGTGCTGCGTGAGTTGCGACTTCAGGGTGCAGCCCGTCGATGATCCATGTCATTCGAACGCCGTGGAACCGGGTGTCCATCGAACAACTGCAACTGAAGCAGCAAATCCACGATTGTCTGCATAAGGAGATATTCACAATGCGTCCTAGTAATCTGACGAAACATGCAGCGGCCATCTTCGCGGCCGCGTTGGGACTTGCCATCGGCACGAATGCCATGTCAGCAACCAAAGAGCAGCAGAAGATGCTGGATAAGGCTTCCAGTGAAGGCTTTATGGCAATGCGCGACATCCGCTGGGCGCGGGCGGCAATCTTCAGCGGTCATGTGAACGCTGCGACATCCTTTGTGGAACATGCCAAGCAAGATCTGGCAAAGGCCCGAAAGGAGGCCGGCAAAAGAACGGTGACGCTGGATGTAAAGGAACAGCCCGCGTCCAAGGGAGCCAAAGGGAAGAGTGTCGCGATCGGCGACCTGATCTCGGTCGATTCTGCTGTGATGCTGTCGGAGGACTTCACCGTCACGCCAGAGAAGAAAGACACCATCGCGAAGGCGAATGAACACTTGAAGAAAGGTGAAGTGGGCAAAGCGATCGAAGTCTTGCGGGCGGCAGATATCGGAGTTGCCGTTACCCACATCCTAATCCCAGTGAATGCCACTGAGGAGCATGTGGACAAAGCCATCGAGCTGCTCAAGGATCACAAATACTACGAGGCGAATCTTGCCCTGAAGGCCGCAGAAGTTGGGGCGATCATCGATACGGTAATAGCGTCCGAGCCTGCGAAGGTAGGCGCGGCGAAGAAGAAAGCAAGCGAACCCGAGGCAAAGTCCGAGCCCCATGGCCAGGCGGAGCCTACTGCGAAGACCGCGCCCGCGAAGAAGTGAGATTGGTGGTGGGCGGTTAATCGCTTAAGGAGTGTCGCCGTGCTCGTGATACATTTTGGGACTCCATGTCCCAAAATGACTGCGCTCGGC
>JARRNE010000461.1:0-3295 GCA_037385305.1 Chromatiaceae bacterium
GTGGAACGACATGATGGGTGACGGGTACGGCGACTTCAACCTGAACATGTCCGGCGGCGGGCGTGGCTGGGGTCGCGGCTACAACCGCTACCGCGATTACTACGGCTACGGGCCGTATGGTTGGGGCGGCGGCCCCTGGGGCGGATACCCCGGTGGCTGGGGCGGCTATCCCGGTGGCTGGGGCGGCTATCCCGGCTATGGCTATGGCGTTCCCCGTGCGGCTCCCGTCGCTCCGGCCGCTCCGGCTCAGTCCCAAACCCAAACCAAGTAAGGGCTGACGCGACGAGCATGCGCTGCACAGGGCTGTGCAGCAGCGGTTTGGCGCTTGGCGGAGGGTTGCATGTAGGGGACGGCAAGCCCCCTCGCGGTAGCAAGTCCCTCCGCCGGCGCCACCCCTAGCTGGTGGTGGCGGTATATCTTCCCCGTCCTCACACCGCGCACCATTCAAACTGAAGAATGCCGTACCGGTCGCCATTCGTATCCCACGCACCTGATACAGAGTGATCGGCGGTAAGCATCGGGCAGAGTTTTGGGTAGCAAGCCCATTGGGTCGCTGCGGCGGCCACACACCCTGCCGCAGCAGCCCTTTTTTAACGCTACGCTCTATGGATTCGCCCGGCTGCCCGCCGTGTGGGCGGGCGGAGGTTGCCTGGTTTGGATGGTGCGCGTGTGGACGATGGGGACACGCTGGTAGTCGTGGACGTCGACGAGGCAATCGGCGTGCGGAGCCAAGGAGAGCAAATGTGACGTTGGTCACGGAACTTGTTCACAGAACGTTTTCTTGACGTCAACCGTCGAGTTTGCTAGCCGTATGCCGCGCATCAATGGTCGGTAATATGCTTTAGCATGCTGTTTTCCAAGAAGAAAAGTGGGTGACCAAGATTTGACCTATTTGACGAAATCCTAGTGGTGCGGTGCGTTTCTTGGGCCCTCGGAGCGCATTGTGCACAGGGTTATGCACAGTTTCGGTGAATAAAACGAGTTTGTCTTGGCAGTGCTTGCACTTGGCTGACGGTCGATGGCGAGCTGCGGCACGTCGGCATCTCACTCGGCCTTGGGCACTCCCAGCTCGGTACGGCACTCCTCTCCAAAGGCCGCTCACACGGCGGGCCGTGTCCCCCGGCCCACGCGGCCGGGGGATCACGTGTCGGCTCTCCACCATGATCAACGCGTAAGACTCGCGGACGAGAGCAGCGAGACGACCCCGGCCAGTGGGATGGTGGATCGCCCTATCGGGCATCCGCCCTACGGCGACTCGTTGGGAGGTTGCGACCCGCACCCCCCTAGCAAGACAATGGCGCCGGCCACGATCGCCCCGACACGGCCGCGGATGGACAGCCCGCTCCGCGTCGAGGCGGCAATGGCCGCAAGTCTTCCTGAGTGCCTTTGCCATTTCTTGTTGCCGAATGACGATCTGCTGTCGGGACGAAGATCCCTGGGCGCACCTAGAGGAGTGGTATCGCACGCCCCTCGGCAGGGAGCTGTTGGCCGAGGAAACGGCCTGCCTGGAGCGGATGCTGCGGGACACCTTCGGCTACTATCTGGTGCAGGTGGGCGTGGCCGGCCCCTTTCAGGACACGGTTGGGGCAAGCCGGGTCCATCAAAGGATTCTGTTGTCCGCCTCGCCGAGACCTCGCGCCGCAGGCCGCCAGATGGCGGCCTCGCCGTCCCGTTTCCCGGTTGCCACCGACAGCGTGGATGTGGTCTTCCTGCCTCACGTGCTGGAGTTTGCCCGGGACGGTCACCAGGTGCTGAGGGAGACGGAGCGGGTGTTGATCCCGGAAGGGCGGGTGGTGGTCATCGGCTTCAACGCCCTGAGCCTTTGGGGTGGCTGGCGGCTGATGCGCAGGGGACAACGGCGGGTGCCCTGGTGTGGCGACTTTCTCACCCCTTTTCGCATCGGGGACTGGCTGTCACTCCTCGGTTTCCAGGTAGAGACACAGGAGATGATGATGTTTCGCCCCCCTTGGCGGCGGGCGCTGCCGCAGCCGCTCGCGTTCCTGGGCACCCTTGGGCGTCGGTATTGGCCGTTGCTGGCCGGTGTCTATGCGATTCGGGCGGTCAAACGGGTATCGACCCTCACGCCCCTGCGGCCCTCCTGGAAGACCCGCCGGCAGGTGATCCCGGGAGGCGCGGTGGAGCCTACCGCCCGCCAAAACGGCGGTGCCTGAGCGGGTCGAGATCTTCACGGACGGGTCCTGCAAGGGTAACCCGGGACCGGGCGGGTGGGGTGCGGTGCTGCGCTACGGGCAGCATGAGAAGGAGCTCTCCGGCGGCGAGCCCATGACCACCAACAACCGCATGGAGCTGATGGCGGTGATTCGGGCCCTGGAGGCATTGAAGCGGGCCAGCCGCGTGCGGGTGACCACGGACTCCCAGTACGTGAAGCGGGGGGTGACCGAGTGGCTGGCCCGCTGGAAGCGCAACGGCTGGCGCACGGCGCAGCGGGAGTCCGTCAAGAACCGGGATCTCTGGGAGCGCTTGGACCGGGCGATGGCGGTCCATGACCTGCAATGGCAGTGGGTGCGTGGCCACGCCGGTCACCCGGAGAACGAGCGCGCGGATCGCCTGGCAAACAGCGGCATCCCCCGCCGCGGAAGGGTGTGATACCGCTCGCCGGCCAGGAAAGAACGGCCAAGTTGTTTTTGAACCGTTACTATGAAAGTCGTGCGAATCCGCGCTCCACATCCCCCTCGCCCTCTGGGAGAGGGACGGGGTGAGGGAAACGGTCATGGCGCCAGCGACTTACATTTTCTGGGGTGGCGCTGGCACCATGACCGTTAGGCCGGCTTCCCTGATGGATTTGGCGCTCCTTTACCCCGCCATCGAGCGGGCGAGGGCGCGGAACTCCAGGGCGTAGAACATCTCCAGGTAGCGCCGGGTCTCGGCCCGCTCCAGGTTGGTGACGAACTTCCAGAAGCCGTAGATGCGGGAGAGGGTCATCATCCGGTCGGCGTAGCGCTTCCAGGTGTAGCGCTCGTGAACCCGCGCGAGACCGGCATCCGAGATCGCCTGCCAGTAGGTCGGCTCTTCCCGGCAGCGGGCGAAGAAACCCGCCATGATCTCCGCGGCGCGGTCGCCATGATTGGGGTCGATGTGGAATCCGGAGACCCCGTCCTCCACGATCTCCAAGGGTCCGCCGAAGCAGGTGGCGAAGGTGGGGAGTCCCGAGCCCATGGCCTCCACCACAGTGAGTCCGAAGGCTTCGAACAGGGCGGGCTGGACGAAGGCCCCGCGACGGTCCGCGACGAAGCGGTAGAGCTCCCCCGCCAGCGCCTTCTCCAGGTGGACCCCG
>JARRNE010000462.1:0-3291 GCA_037385305.1 Chromatiaceae bacterium
GCTTGAGCTTCTTCCGATCCAGTCCTCGGGAGTCGGCGAGCTCGAGCAACGCGTCGCAGAGGAGGCGAACCACCTTCGGCTGGGGGTCACCGGATTCCAGCTGCATCTCGATGGCGTTGCACAGGGCGACGAATTGCCCCTGGCTGTCGAGGCGCAGCCGCACGATCGACCGCTCGATCGCCGAGACGTTGCGGAGCAGTCGTTCGTCCCAGAAGACTCCGGGCATGCCAGGCAGTTCCACATCCATGGGATGAGGGTAGGGACCGCCTGCAATCCGGTCAAGCCGGTTGGCACGTCGAGCAGCTGGAAGCCGAATCAGGGCGAAGACGGAGGGGAGCGATCATTCTGGGGCAGCAGAGACTCCGCGACGATGGGGACGGGTGAACGGAGCAGCGTCGTGATGATCTCTCGGGGATCATGTCGCCGCTGACGGCTGGTGCGGAACAAGCTCATGATGATGTGCTGGATGCGCGCTCCCAGCCAGGTGCGATTGCCGCCGCATACCTTGCGGTTGGCGACCGCCGGTCGCACGGCCTGTTCGCCGGGCCAGTTGGTCGCCGGCAAGCCGGGGACGTGGAGAAACGTGAACAGCGCGTCACGTTCGTTACCCAGGTGCTTGAGGAGCTTGCGGTTCTCCTCGTCGGTGGGCCGCCAGTCGAGCAACCGATCCATCGCCGCCCGCAACCGGCCGGTGGCGACGGCCAGGCCGTGAGGAGACAGCTCTCCGTGATCGCGGCGATCCCGCAGGTCGAGGCCCTTGCTCAGCAGACGCAGCACCGCGTGCGGGATGCGGGCCGTGCCGCGCACCGCCGTCTCGAGGTTTTCGTGGCAGCGATGGATCAGGTGGTTCAAACAGCTCTGGTGCTCGGCCTGTACGAACAATCGGTAGGGCGCCCAGCCATCGCGCAGCAGGATTCCCGCGAAGTCTTCCCCGAGCACGGCGGCGGCTTCGGTGAAGCCCCGCCCCGGTTGGATCGCATAGACGGTGGCCTCGGGACTGACGAACACCCACAGCCACTGGAGCCAGCCCCCGACCTTCCACCCGGTCTCGTCGGCAGCCACCACCGGTGCGCAGCGGATCCGCTCGACGAGCGCGTGGTAGGTGGGCTGGGCAACGCGAGCCACGCGTCGAGTCGCATGGTACAAGCCCCCGCAGGTGACCGACAGTCCGAAGGAGTGGTCGAACAACCGCCGGACCTTTCCCAGCGACACCCCCAGCTCCTTGTGGAGCTCCGCGGCCAGGCTCATGGCTTGCGGACCAAGCTGCGAGGCAGCCGCACCCAGGGCATTGGAGGTCTGGTGCGGGTGACGGCCCTGAATCCGACGGCCGCAGTCGGCGCAACTTCCGATGTGCACGTTGAACCGGGTGACGTGTGGCTTGACCCGCGGGATCTCGGTTTGAAACTGCTCGGCGACCCCGGTCTCCTCGATGGCCGAGCCTCCGCAGTGCGGACACGAGCTGGGCAGCGGTGCCTCGAGCGTCTCGTCGATCCATGTCGGGCGAGGGCGGTGTCCGTGTCGTCCGTGGGCCTTGCCGGAACGCCGCCCCGGGCGGCGGGGGTTCTCCTTGGGCTTGCCCTTGGAGAACGGTGCTGCCTGGCGCTTGCCGTCGCGGCGGCTCTTCTCGAGCGCTGCCTGCAGCGAGGCGTTCTTCTCCTCGAGCGCCGCGTTCTCGCGCTCGAGGCGTGCGACCTGGCGCTGCAGCATGCGGTTCTCGCACTCGAGGGCCCGGCAGGAGGCACAGCGCTCCATCACTCAGCCCTCTCCACGCAACTGGCGCCGGGCGGCCCGAACCAGCGGATAGACGAACACCACCTTCGGAGAGACCCCCTGGCGCTGGTGGTGACGATCCATCCGGCCGCGCCCCTGTGTCACTCCCAGCTCGATCCAGTTCGCCGCCCGGTAGCAGGTGCCGGTGTGACGCCCCTGCTCGACCAGCGTTTCGAGGAGCAGCGGTCGGACCCCGTAGGCACGTTGCCAGTCATCACCACACTGCCGTGCCATCCGCGCCAGCACCGTGCTGGCCAGGCAGAGCACCTCGACCCAGGGCACCAGAAGAAAGCGGCTGTTCTGCACGACCCGCTGCAGATTCCGGCGCCGCACCCGGTCGCTCCAGCCGATCCAGCGATCCCGCACCGCCATCTTCCAGGCCGGGCTCGACAGCAGCAGGCATCCCACCACTCTCGATCGGGGGCGTTGCACCTCGATCAGGTAGCGCAGCTGCGCGCCGAAGGGGACCTTGTAGCCCAGGTAGTGGTAGCGCCCCACCAGCTCCCGCCACCACCGCCGCTCCTCCTCGGTCACCACCTGCCGCAGCACCACCGGCGACACGTCGCCGACCGTGCCGGTGAGCTTCTCCTCCACCTCCCCGCGACCCGTCCGCGGGATCGACGTGCGCGCACCGCGCGGCTTGGTGCGCCGGAGACCTGGAAGCTCCACGACACCCGACGACTCGAGCTCCGCAAGGAGTTCCTTGCATTCCCAGGTCTTCAGACCGCCGTTCGGGCGCCGCCAGCCCAGGAGCTCGCAGACGGTGTTCGCCAGCTCCTGACGGCTCAGCCCCGAGCAGTCTGCAACCACCTCGCGGATCAGACCGATCTCCGCCGGGTTGAACCGCCGGCCCTTGAAGGCTGTAAAGGATGGGTTCGTCATGAGCAGCCCCGAAGGCTACCCTATGACTCCGCGTGGGCAATGTCCAGCACTTCTTTTCGACCGGGGGCAAGGGGCGGCACCACCGGTCCGGCAGCTGGATCGAGCGAGGGAAGGGTGAACGAGCGAGGTCAGGTCAAGGATCTGTCACGCCGCGACGCGGACGCGTCGAGAATACCGCCTGACCCGCTAAACAGATACGATTCGAGAATCTCGGCTGCATGTTCAGATTGCAGCGGTTTTCGGTGAGCGCCAACATCCAACGGGCCGATCCCTCGGCGCGTCGACACCGCGAGACGCAACGCCGGGTCATCTCGGAGCAAGTCGGCATCGTCCTGGTCGCGCCAGCCCTGGCCCAGCAGCAACAGAGAGGTACGCACCATCTCGATCTGGGGGTGGGTGATCAGGGCGGGATTGCGCGGATCATGAATCTGCTGCTCGAGCCACTCCCCGAGCCCGAGTCGCTCGATCACCTCCCGGAGCAGGATGGCGCCCGCGTCGCCGGTGATCCGCTCCTCGCGGGTTTCGATGCGAAGAGACCCGTTGAAATCCGCTCGAAACAGGCTAAGCTCTTCACCCATGACGCTCCTCCTGTGGTTGATCGACGATTGCCTTCAAACACCGTCTATCACACCACGGCGG
>JARRNE010000463.1:0-3290 GCA_037385305.1 Chromatiaceae bacterium
ATGTCCGATGCCCTGGCGCGCAACACCCCCGGGGCGCATCCGACCCAGGCCGCCAACTGCATCCCCCATGGGCGACGCACGTTGGCCCAAAGTAAGAGTTCGTACCACCAGGTGCCATATAAGCGTTGGCTTATGGGTTTGTGGCCCAGCAGCTCCATTCGGCTTCAAACCGCAGCAAGGGGCAAGCGCTTGGCCAGGTCAATCTCGAAGGTGCCGTAGGGATTGATGTGGTGGTAGATCAGCGGAGAGAGTGCCCGTAAGTCCTCCGAGGTCATGCGCTCGAGCCACCCTGGCTGGCCGAGGACCTCCTGGAGCATCAAGGTGTTGACGTAGACCAGGCTGGCCTGAAGCAGGTGCAGGGCGAGCGCCGCGGTCTCCTGCTCGTCGTGGCGGTTGGTGGCGATCTCGCCGCTCTTGCCGTAGAAGATAAAGCCGTTGGCGCTGTTCCAGTTCTCCACCACGTTGAGCCCCTCGTGGATCTCTCGGCGCAGGGCCTCGTCGTCGAGGTAGCGGCAGAGGAAGCGGGTCTTCACTGCCCGTCCCAGCTCATCGAGGGCACGGTAGGTGGGGTGCTGGAGGCCGCTGCGGGCGAAGCGGCGCAGGATGTCCTCGGGCTGGGCCGTGCCCAGGCGCAGCGCCGTGGTGTACTTGATCATCTCGTCGTACTGCGGGCAGATGGTCTCCCAGTCGATGGGCCGGGCGAGGATCGGCTGGAGATTCGGATAGTCGGCGGGGCGCCCGGCCTCGGGGCGATGGAGCTTCTGGGCGGCGATGTCCTTCAGGCGTGGCATCAGCTCGAAGCCCAGGAGGTAGGCGAAGGCGAAGGCCACGTGGCTCTGGCCGTGGCTGTCGACGTAGTTTCGCTGCACATCCAAGTCGGTGCAGTGGCGCAGTACCCCCTCGATCATGGCGGCGACCTCCGAGGAGGAGCAGCGCTTGAGCTGAGAGTAGATGCAGGCGGCGCGCCGCTCAACGTGCCAGTAGATCATGACCCCCCGTCCGCCGTAGCGGACATGCCACTCGGTCATGAGGTTCTGGTCCCAGGCCCCAAACTTCTTGCTGTCGGCGGCACAGGCGGCGGTGCCCTCGCCCCAGATGTGGCCGAGGCGCACAGCCAAGGTAGCGTCGATCACCCGGCGAATGGCCTCGCGCAGGGCGGCGCTGTCGACAAAGCGGCGGCGCACGTAAAGGAGGTCGGCATAGCCGACCTCGCGGTTGCTGGCCGCCATGCGTTTGAGGCCGGCATTGGTCCCGAGGCCATAGAGACACAGCAGCAGGCGCCGCTGTAGTGTCTCGCGGGGCACAATCTCGTGGCTGCCCAGGGTCTTGAATGCCTGGGTGAAGCACACGCGAAGATCCGTCTCTTTGAGCACGTCCAACAGGCTGGTCATCGGCCAGCGCCGCCCGACCTCGGCTTTGAGGGTCTGAAGCCGAGGCGGCTCGGGTTGGGCGTCCAGGGGGCTGACGACCAAGGGGTGCTTGCCGGCAGCGCGCAGACGGACCTTGGGGTTGGCCGGCAGGCGGGTGTCGAGGGTCGCCAGTCCCTCGCGCAGCTCTTCCCTGAGGGGCATGACGAAGCGCTCCACGTCCAGGGGCTGGCCCAGGGCCGCATAGTAAACCTCCCGCCGCGCATCGAAGTCCGCCGGGAGGTCCTCGTCGGGGTTGCGGTAACGGTCCGCCGCCTCGACCCAGATCTCCTTGCAGCGCAGCCGCTCGCGCAGCGCCTGCAGGACGCAGATCTCGTAGTCGATGCGGTCGATGCGCTCCCCATCCGGTCCCGCCTCGATCAGGAGATCCCGCAGGCTCGGGCGCACGACCCCGGCGATGGGAATTTCGGTGCAGGGGATGCAGTTCCGCCGGTCCTCGCGGTGCCCCCGCAGCCACTCGATGGCCTCGATCACGGGCCGGTGCTGGCTGTTGTTGGAGCGGAAGGTCAGGGTATCCAAGATCGGCGGCAGCATGCGCCGATAGTGGTGGGCATAGGAGCGGTGGATCAGAGTCTGGATGCGACGGCGGAAGGTAGGGCCGCGGGCCTTGCTCTCCTGCACCAGTGCGCTGAAGGTCTCCTCCCCAGCCAGGGGGAAGAGGACCTCGCGCACGGTGCGGTCGGGGTTCGCAAGGGCCGCCTCGGCGATGCGAAACAGCAGGGCGGTCTTGTCCTCCACGCGCTGGATCTCGCCGACCAGCTCGGCGGTGACCCGCTGCTTGGCCCGTACCCCGATGCGGTGAACGACCTGGATCAGAAGATCGACGAGTCCGTCGGCGATCTCCCGGCGCCGCTGCCAGCAGAACGCCGCCAGCAGTGTCCAGCGCACCCTCGGGGCCCGGCGCCGCAGATCCCCGGCGGCCTCCGTGGCCGCCCGGGCGCGATAGCGGGCGAGGACCCTGGGGGAGATCCCCGCCCACAGGCCATCGGGCAGTGCCAGGTCCCGAATCACGGTCAGCTTGGCCACCTCCGCCTCGACGCTGGCCAAGCCGACGCGACCGGGATCGCTCTTCAGCAGGGCGAACGTCGAGCGGCTGCTCTCCGGGCCCTCGTCCGAGTCCCCCGGATCGCGCTTCACCAGGGTGTCCAACCGAGCCCGCGTCTCCGGTCCGAGAGACTGTGAGACCTTGGCGAAAAATCCCTCTTCGAAGGAATGGACGGCCGCTGCGATCAGGCGCTCGCCCCGAGCGTCGGTGGGTGGCTCCAGGCGCTGCTCTCGGCACCAGTCGGCGACCGCAATCCTCAGGTGCGCCGCCGCCAGGTCCTGAGGGGCCACGTCGGTCTCCAGCCACCGGCACAGCCGCCGCTCATCGGCCACCTCGATGGGGCGGAAGCCGAGAAACCCCCGCACCTGCTCGCGGTCGCGTTTGCCGCTGCGTCCGCTTAGGTCGTAATCGAACCAGGCCGTCGGCGGAACCGACAGGCGCTCGCCCAGGAACGCCAGCACCGGCCCCGGGACGTCGCGGTGGTGTTGCGGGAAGCGCCCGTTGAGCTGGAAGTACTTCAGCAACACTGTCAGGCCGATGCGACCCCGGCCGGTGCGGTTGGTCAGCAGGGCCGTCTCGGCCTCGAACGGGGTCCAGTGCTCGACGAGCTCCTGCTCGTTCCAACATCGCTTCATGGGGCTGCCCCCTCCGCCGGGTCGAAGGTGGACATCCTAGCCAGTCCCCGCGGGGCAGCGAGTCTATCAGTGGTTACTTATTTGGCACCTGGTGGTAGGAACTCTTACTTTGGGCCGACAAGGGAGATCCACCGGGTTCAAGCGAAGCTTGTAGGGTCGGACAAGCCGACAAGGCGAGGACGG
>JARRNE010000464.1:0-3285 GCA_037385305.1 Chromatiaceae bacterium
ATAAAACTTTTTGCGAACGAAATTTTCGATCCTAATTATAAGAACAGAGAGACATCGTTAGCGCGCATACACAGATTATTATTAGAAGGTGGAACCTAACAAAATCCCGAACACATATGGAGCCATGCTATTACCCATAACTCCCATCAGCGGTCCGCTGTGCTCGTAACGCGAGCACGAAATCGGCGGTGCGCTGCAGCCCGATCCAGATGGTCTTCGGTCCCGGGAATCCGTCACTTTTGCGATTGAGGAAGCCGCCGAGGGTGGCGAGCATGCGTACCATCGTATCGAGGGCGGGCGGCTGCTCAGGCGGGGCTCGGCGCTGGGTGACCAGATAGACCGCCCGCCATTCTTCGTCGGCGAAGACCGCATCGCAGGGCATCTCAGGGCAGTCGCGCCCGAGCTTGGTGAGGTAGAGGACGCGCCAGGCGATGATCATGTAGAGCGCCAGGGCCGGCTCGAGGCGCTCGCGCGTCTTCAGCTGCAGCTCCTCGACCCGACAGCCGCTCTTGAGGACCTTGAAGTAGATCTCGATCTGCCATCTGCAGAGATACCAAGTGAGCTTTTCGATGGCCTGTTCGGGTGTTTCGACCGGGAGGTTGCTCAGCAGCAGCCACTCGACCGGCTCCTCGCCAGGCGGCGGGTCGGGCTCGCGCGCGAGCAGTGCGGTGACAGTGACCTCGGGCAGTTCCCGCTCCGGGCGATAGGGCGGCTTCAAGGTGACGCGCACGGCCTTGAGCTGTTGGGTGACGGTGCGTGCCGGGCGGCCCTTGGCGGCAGGGCGCTCGAAGGTGATCTCGCTGAGCACAGGCGCCTCCTCGAGGGCCTCGATGAGCTTGCGCCCATCGCTGAGGCGGCGCTCGTGATGTTGTCCGCGCACCAGCCAGTCGGCGCTGTGCTCGGGACAGGGGGCCTCGACGAAGAGCTCGTAGATATCACCCTCGCGATCGGCGATATAGGTCAGGCGGGTCTCGGTCAGCGTCTCGGCGAGCTCGTTGACACGGGCGAAGCCGTCGACCCAGCGCACGCTCTCCTTCTCCTCAAGCGGGCGATTGGCCGCCTTCTCCTGGCCCAGTGTGCCGGGCTCACGCACGAAGCTGTGCCAACCCAACACCCCGAGCGGGACGCCTTCTGGGGTGACGGCCAGGGTCGGGTGCAGATAGAGCCCCCAGCGGGTTTCGTAGTTCAGTACCCCCAGCCCGGCCATCGAGGCCTTCCGCTTGGTGTAGTCGAGCTCAGTGGTATCCTCGATGCACAGCACGCGGGAATGGGCGCGCAGGCGCTGCTCGGTGCAGGCGATGTGCGGGGCGAGCACGGCCTCGGCAGTAACCGCCTTGTGATCGAAGAAGCGGTAGGCGGCACGGGTCTCGTCCCAGCCGCCGCACGCGGCGGGAATGCTCAACGTCGGGTGCTCCCCCAAGGTCTCCACCAGTTGGCCGGCGCGGCGGTTGAGCCGCCGGTCGCTCAGATCGATGTCACTGAGCTCGGCGGCCAGGGCGCTCATCGGCTCACCCCCAGCGCGCGGCGAAAGTCGCTCCGCAAGGGCAAGGCGTAGATACCCTTGCGCGGCAAGGCCGCGCGGTGGTGACGATCACACTTGCCGCGCCCGCGGGTCTCGCCCAGATACTGCCAGTTCGCCGCCCGATAACAGGTGCCGCGATGGCGTGGCTGCTCGACGAAGGTCTCCAGCAGCACGACCGGCTCACCATAGCGTGCCGGGAAGTCCGCGGCCACCCGCGCCGCGGTCAGCGCCAAGACCTTTGAGGCGAGGTTCTTCACCTGCACCCAAGGCAAGATGAGAAACCGGGCATTGTTGAGCACGCGCCCGAGATGGGCCTCGCGCCCGGCGCGGTCCCAGCCGATCCAGGCATCGCGCGCGGCCACCTTCCAGGCCGCCGCCCCGAAGCCGATGGCCCCGAGCAGGGCCGCATCGCAGCGGATCAGGTAGCGCAGCTGCGCCCCGGGCAAGGGCTGGTAGCCGAGATAGTGCCAGCGCGCGATCAGGCCGTTCCACAGCCGCGAGGCTGATTTGTCGGCCACCGCCTCCAGGCGCAGACCGGCCAGATCACCCACTGTGCCGGTCAGCGGCGCCGCCGGCGGCTCGGATAGCGCCAGCCCGGGCACCCGCAGGGGGCGACCGTTGCCATTGCCCCCGCGCGGCGCTGGCAGCGCAATCAGCCCCGCTCGGTGCAGGCGCAGCAGCCCGACCCGCGCGCTCATCAGCTTCGGGCGGCCCTGCACGTCGACCCAGTCGAGCGCCGCGCAGACCCGCCGGGCGATCTCGGCGCGCTGCGGCGGGTCGGCCTCGCGCACCACAGTACGAATCCTTTCCAGCTCGGCGGCGCTCAGCGCCCGCCCGCACAGCTTGGCAACACACCTCTCAGCCATCCACGTCGACTCCCATCGGTTACGATGGGCGTGGATTCGATCATGTTCGCCGCACTGGGTCCAGCCCCCAAGGGCCTCAGGCCTCCTGACTTATGGGTAACGGCATGGCTGTTTGAGCTCCTCGGCCCGTTCCTCGGGCAGCTGGCCAAGCAGCAGGACACGCACCTCGCCAGGATGCACGTTGCGGAACTCCGACGCGGACGCCCGCCCAGGCGGCGGTCAGGCCGGCCCGCGTGCGCTCGCTGATCAGCTCCGCCTCAAATCCCGCCTCGGAAGGCGGCGACGATGACGAACCCAGTCGTCCATTGCCCCTGGTGGTGTCACTCTGCTCCCCGGCGCCGGTCAGCTCCTTGAGCCCGGCATCGCGCCTGCTCAGATTGTCTGATGGTGTTTGCCAGGTGCTTCAGGTCCTGGCTCAGGCGATCAAGCTTCCACACGACCAGGGCGTTGCCGGGCTGCAGCGCCTTGAGACAGGCCCTCAGAGGTTGTGAAAAACCTCTCCGAGAGGAATCCCGGGTTCTTTAATATCAAGAAGGCTGCTCGCCGAGGAGGTTATTCTCGCGCAGCTCCATGTGCGTCCCGTCGGCGATGGCCACATTCGGCTTTCCCTAACCCGGCGAAGCCGGAACCAAAAAAGTTCGCGAACTGTTGTGTTCCCCCGAAACCCAACAATGGCGCGGCTTTCTGCGAATGAGCAGAAAAATCTTCGACATTTTGTTCAAGATTGAGGCGGTAAGGGACTAGAGAATCATCGGCGCTTCGCCTTCTGGTCACTATTACCAAGACGTTGCCGAGCCAAATCGATGAGCCGCTGTCCTGCTGGAGGAACATCCCAAGCGCGGGCCGTTTTGTCCCACGACGTCGTCACGACCTTGGTGCCCTGCGGGTTGAACGCGG
>JARRNE010000465.1:0-5346 GCA_037385305.1 Chromatiaceae bacterium
CGGCGGGATCGAAGCGGGCGAGCAGAGCTCCGAGGGCGGCCCGGAGACCCGCCACCATGGCCATCTCATGCGCCTGGATATCGTCAAAGGCCTCCCGCGCGGCCTCAACGGGCGGGAGAAACCCACGGCTGCGACGCAGCAAGAGATGGCCGATAGCGTCCTCGACGTCGACGGAGAACTTAAAAGGGTTGTTGTCCGCCGAGCGGATGGTTGTCATCTCCAGCCGGAGCTCGCTCTTGAAGGTGGCGCGGGTCAGGAGGACCGTCATCAGCCCTTGTGTCACGGCACGCAGGAGCGTGCCGGCGGTGCGCATCAGCTCGGCCTGGGCTGCGGCAGAGGCCGGCAGCTCGCCTGTTCCGAGGCCGTCGAAGAATGCCTGCAAGGCCTGGAGGTACTCAGGCTCCGGTTGCCCCGCATCCGCCGCCATTTCACGGGAAGGCCCACTCCCCGCAGGGGCGGGCGCAGGCGCTGCGGGCGTCGGAGGGGGCCCGGCCGGGACGGGAGCAAGGGGCGGCTCGGGGTCGGCTAGTGGCGGCTCCGGGGGCTCGGGTGCGGGTGGTTCGCGGGCGGGCTTCGCCTGGTCCCTCCAGATGTCGTAGTCGTCCGGAATTGGGTTGGGTGGTGTGAAGAATGCGTTCTCTTCGGGCGTATGGTCGGGCTCGGCTGGTAGCTCGCGGGGTTTGCCCGGCCTCGGCGGCGGAGCGAAAAGACCGTGCTCGGCCTCCTGAGGGGCCGGCCGTAACCAGTCGTCCAGATCGATCGGCGGCGTCTCACTCTCGGGTGCGCCTGGCTCCGCCGAGCCCAGGATGCTCGGTCTCGCCCGCACCAGATCGAGTATGTCGGGGGCCGGCTCCGAGGGGGGATGCCCGAGCGGTGGAGCCTGCTCTGGCTGGCCCCGTGCAGAGGGGTCGACCGGTGTCGCGGCGAGAGGTGTCGCCGCTATGGCCACGCGCACGTCGTAGGCGCCGATGCTCAGCTCGTCGCCCTCGCGAAGCTCGATCTCTTGCCCCTCCGGTACGGGCTCGGCGGCGTGGTTAACGAAGGTTCCGTTGGTGCTCGTGTCGATCAGGAAGAACCGGCCCGCGCGGCACCGTACTTCCGCGTGATGACCCGAGACCCAGCGGTCAGGGTCGGGTAGAACCAGATCATTGTCCGCGCTGCGCCCGATGGTTCCGCCCGCCTCACCGATGCGAGCGCTGGCAATCCGGGCGGGCGGGTGGTTTTGGTAGCGGATAACGCTAAGGGTCAGGTCCATATCGACCGCGAGCCAAAGCACAGGCCAACGAGAGTTGCCAGTATAGCCAAGCTTGTTTGCTCCCGTTACCGGCGAGGCGTGAAGGCACCGGGGGGACCGGCGGATTGGCCACCGGCCAGCGATCGCGGCGATTGTCCAAATCCAGCGCGACCCCGGAGGAGGGCGTGGCCGCCGAGTACAGTCCTATTCCTCCCCGACAGCCCAGCCTCGCCTGCCGGGGCGGTGCCATCGAAGGCGCCGCCATCTCTGTGACGAGACGAAGGCTGACCATCTCCGCGTCGGGTTGGGTGGCCGTCATCCGATCAGCACGGTGGGACACCCCATGACGATGGTGCCGCCGTGGGCGGTCACGTCTCCCATGCGGGCAGCCGGCTGACCGCCGATTAGCACAGCAAAAGAGCCTAGCGCGATGACGTCCGGCGGTCCGACGCAGGTTGCCAAGTCGCCGACCCGAGCGGCGGGCATGCCGCCGATCAGGATCGGGAGCCCCCCCGGCGGCAAGACCGGCCCCCCGACATGAGGCACAACACCGGTTACCATCGGGCAAACATGCATATCACCCACTCTCGCCGCTGGCATTCCCATCTCAAGCCTCCCCTTTGGTATCGTTGCCGCCCTGCCTGCCCTGCGCCAGGCCTATGCCGAGGTCCAAAAAACGGCGGTATTTCTCCGTCGCCCTCTCAGGCTCGCCCGCAACGGCGGCGAGCATTATGGCACCGCTCACAGCGTGCGCAGTCAAATAGTCCGCAGGCGGAACGATGGGGACGTTCGGGGGCGCGAGACTCCCCTCACTGACAAAGGCAGCGAATGCCGCACACCCACCGGGGCTTTCAAGTCCAGAGGCATCCGCCGCCGCCATAGCGGCCCGGCGGTGGTCTTCGTCAGGCGTCCGGACCCAGGCTTCGGCGGCTTCGATGGCTCGGACCGCAACCGAGGGCGTTTCGGGACCAGCAACCTCTCGGCCGCAAAGACAGGCCCAGCACACAGCCTTGTCCTTTGGCAAGGCCCGGGACAGGAGCTTCACGGCGTCGACGAGATGCTCCCGCTCAATGAGCAGCGAGAGGTATTCCCGCGGCTCTGCGGCTCAGCCGATCATTGTGATGCCGCCGCCTACCGTCAGCATAGCTGACCCGTTGATAGTCGTCATCATGCCCTTCAGCTGCGTTGAAACTTGGCCCTCGATATTGATCATCATGCCCTTGATGGTTACTCCCATTTGATCGATCTTGACGCTGCTCTGGCCAACCTTCAGCTCGATCGATTGCATCGCCTCTGTCGTGCTCCCGCCGAGATCAAGCTTGGTCGATTGGTTTCCCATCTTCAGCGTGGTGCTCAGGTTGCCCATCTTAATGATCAGTGCGTCGCTGCCCATGCCGAGCTCCACCTGCCGGTTACCTTGCTTGATTGTCACGGTTTCGTTGCCTTTCACGACGGTTTCCGTTCGGTCCTCCTGAATCTCGATAGATTGGTCATTTCCAACCTTCAAGTCGTCGTCATGCTCGACAACGCGGTGAAAGTCCTTCTCTGCGTGAAAGTAGACGTCCTCCGAGCCCTTCTTGTCCTCGAACCGCAGCTCATTGAAATTGCTTCCACTTCCTCCCTTGGAGCTTCTGGTCTTGACGCCGCTCTGGGTTTGGTTAGCGGGCAAGTCATAAGGCGGCATCTGGTCAGCGTTATAGACGGACCCAATGACGATAGGTCTATCCGGATCTCCCTACAGGAATTGGACCACCACTTCCTGTCCGACGCGCGGAATAGCAATGGCCCCCCAATTCTTGCCGGCCCAAGGTGACGCAACGCGGATCCAGCAGGAGCTGTTCTCGTTGCGCTCCCTCTCCCGATCCCAATGAAACTTGACCTTAATGCGTCCGTACTTGTCCGTCCAAATCTCTTCGCCCTGCTTCCCCACCACAATCGCGGTCTGTGGGCCTTGGACCACTGGCTTCGGGGTGGAGCGGGGCGCACGGAACGGGCTGTGGGAGTCCATTGCGACGAAGCTGCCACGGTACACCGGGCCCGGCGTCGATCCAGCGGTTTCGAACTCGTCGGAGGCAAGCTGATGAACAGCTGAGACAATGAGATACTCGCGATTCTGATCGGGCCGAGGATGATCAGTCAAGCTGAATAGATATCCCGCGGATAAGCCGCTGGCATATCCGGCGCCGTCAACCGTTTCGTAGTCTGCTTGCGCCTCTTCGATGCGTACGCGGGCGTAGTCATCGCCGATTCCTGTTTCCAGGTATCCGCCCGGGTAATCGTAGATCTCGTGATCCGCCTGCGGATGACTGTGTGGGACTCCCGCCACGGTACTGAGATCGGTCCTGGGCTTTTCGAAGTCGAAAGCTTTGTGGGCATACTGACCAGAGCGGACGATAGTCGACAGTGACCACTCGGAAATAAAATCTTGCCCTCGTAGCGACGACATCGCCGATGTCCCCATTCCGTAATAAGGTTTGGCTCCGTATCCGGGAAACGTCTCGTGGGCGTTGTATGAGTCAGCCAGGATAAGCTCGTGTTTTCCATCGGTGTGCTTGAAGAAATAGTATATTCCTTCTTCTTCCATCAACCGAGCAACGAAGTTGAAGTCCGTTTCTCGGTATTGAACGCAGTATTCCCAGGTGCGATATGATGCTCTCGTGCGATCAGCAAAATCGGTGAACCCTGCATCGCGGAATATCTGCATGATAATCTCTGGAACGGTCTTGCCTTGAAAGATGCGGCAGTCCGAAGTACGTGTGAGGAACCAGAGCCAGGGTACGACCGTAGCCCGGTAGCTCGAAAAGGGTCCGTAGTCCGCGAGGGTTACCGGTGCGCCCGCGTGCTCGAAGCGGCAGACGAGTCCGTTAAAATAGCGAGTTCCTCTGCCGTCCTGCAGCTCGAGCCGAACGGTGACGGACTGACCGAGGATTTGCTCGGCGCTTATCTGGTGGTTTGTGCTGAGCAGATCGAGCTGGAGCTCAAAGAGGGTGCTCAGGCCCTCGCGTGCGGTCATGCTCCGCAACAGAAGGACGTCGGGGCCCAGCGGCGTGGTGATTCCTATGAGTCGGTTGCTCTGTGTGTAGCTCGGCATCTCGTTGACCTCGGGATCGTCCAGAGACTGTAGGTGTTTGAAGAGGACTCGTTGGGGCGTTGTCAGGCTTGACGCCGCGTGGAGTGACGGGCAACCGGCCCTCTTGCATGGGGAAAGACATCTCCCAAGGCGATTAACGCTATCGCTCAGCTGTGCGCAAGGGGTCGGGTACGGGCCGTCGAGACATGCCGTAAATGCGTTCCATGCAGGCTCCACGGCCCCCTCCGTGGCGCCGAGGGTCCCGCCGACCCATACCCGACCCCCGTCTTAGTTTTCAGCTGAGCCACGACGCTAATCGCCTCTCCCAAAGGGTCTGTACGTTCCTGACGGTGACGGCCTTGCCGCCTCTTCAAATGGAAAAGCAGTCATGTGACAGCTGGCGAGCTGGCTCGATTTAACGCCCGCCGGGTGGATTTGGCAATTGGATATGGCCGAGCAAGGGTTGTTCCCACAAGCGGTGGTTGCGCCAGTACGGCCCCTTGGAGAGCGCGAGGCGTCAGGCGTGCCAGGCGTCGCCGGCCACTCGAGCCGGCAAGACGCGCGGCTCGGCGGGTCCAAGGGATAACCAAGACGGGCTCAATGTGAGCCACACGGATCATTTCGACTTGCTGCACACGTGGCGGTTGGTCGCCGTGATTCGGAAAGGGCAGCTGCGCGAGCGAGGGTTGGTTGGGGCGGCCCGTGCCCTCCGCAACCAGGCCTCCGTACTTGGTGTCCTCACGGCCCGCACCCGACCCTCGCCCTGCAGCCGAGTTATCGCGTTAATGACCTCAGCGGCTTACTGTCTGCGGCCGTCGCCGTCCGTCCTCGGTGGTGCGCGTCGCAGCGCTCTTCGAGCTGATGCGAGACTGCGAAGGCCTCACCCCTCGCGCCCCAAGAGTCGACGTGAATGCTCAAGGGGCCTCTTGGCAGGCATTCCAGGGTACGGTGGACAACCCGGGCGTGCTTGAAATCGGGGGCGCGTGGTCGTAGCGTGCGCGTCCCACCCCATGGCGGAGCTGCGATGACGGAGAATCTGAAG
>JARRNE010000466.1:0-3277 GCA_037385305.1 Chromatiaceae bacterium
ATCGACGACAGAGGCAACGAGGTGTTGCAGGAGATTGTAAAAGATGATGGGAAGCATCACCCGCGGGTGGTGTGCCAGCGCCATCGACGCCAGAACGAGTCCGGCGCCGTTGTTGTTCATTCCGAGCCCGAATAACAAGGAAACCCGCGCGGGACGACCCGCCCGGAAGACACTGGCCAGGAGAGATCCGGCAGTGAAAGCCGTGATGCAGAGCCCGAGAGCGATCGTCACGACCATCACCAAGAGATCCGGGTCGGGCCGGGCCACCGCCTCGGGTAGCGTGAGTGAGGCATTCGCATAGTTGAGCAGCACCAGCACAGTGTAATTGACCAACCGGATATAGGGTCCGGCCGCGGACATCCACCGGCGACCTGTGATCCAGCGCGTGCCAACGCCCAAGACGGAAGGCAGGATCACCCAGATCCCGAGAAACGACCCGACGCCCCGGGATGCCAGCTCGTGCAGATCTTCGGAGTAGTCACCTGTGGTGACGAGCCCGACCGCATGAAGGACCAAAGGGGTGAGAACGGGGCTAAGGGCAGTGGTGAGCAGTATCAGGCCCAGGCTCAGACCGAGATCTCCGTCCGCATTCTGTGCCCAGGCGGTAGAGGAGCCTGCAATCGGCATGGACGCGATCAGAGCAAGGCCGACGAGGATCTGCTGGACCTCGTCCCCGTTGTGCCAAGGGCGCAGCAGGACGCTGAGGGCAAGAATGAACGCCAGCGGTGTGGCGAGGTTGGCCGCGACCCCGCCCCAGAGCACGAACGATTTCTGGCTCAGGATCTTCAGATCATTCGCGTCCACGCCCAGTCCCGCGTTGAACAGGAGCACCCCCAGCATTAGTGCGGGGAGTGAGAATTGGAGTCCGAGCGGCTGGGCCGGACTTGCGCTTACGCCTGCGCTGCGAATCCAGAGGCCCGGTCCGGGCAGCAGCGCAGCAACAACATACGAACCGAGGATGACCCAGATGAAACGGCGGCGGACGGCATCCGCGATCAGAATGACCTGACTCCTTGGTGTCTTCATAATGTGGCTTCCAGTGCCAAGAGCATTAGGACGTTTGGCGGGGTCAAGTAGATCCACGCCGGTGTGCTTTGATCGGCCGCTTCAGGGGGGCAGTCCGGCCCGTGCAGCGCGTAAGTCCATCCAGGGAGACACGAAAATCGGCTCCCAGAGGAGACCTGGCCCAGACCCCTACATGGATGGCAACCAGGTGCTCCGATTAAACGGGAAGCGGCGCGGACGGTGACTGCCTTCAGAAAGCCCGGGTGCGTCAGGCACCCCGATGCAGTCCCCTTGGTCTCCGGCCGTTGCCCACCTCGCCCTCGTCAGGGGGGTCGCGCGGCAGGAGGCATCAAGCGGTGCACCTACAGTCGTCGATCTGCACATTGATGGGACAGGCCCAAGGCTGCCGAGTTCGAAAACACACGGCCGTTGCTCGCCCGTAGTCTGAGGTAGACGCCGTGCCGAGGGTCCGAGGTTTCTTTGGCCAGGGCGGGACGGGGAGCGGAGCAGATCTCAGGCGGTCAATCCGCACGGTCGGTCTTGCCCGGTGACGCCTGGAGGCAAAAACCCAGGTGAGACGGGCTTACAAACCGGTTATCCTTACGAACTCCGGCTGCGAATCCACGTCTCGAGAGACGCCACAAGAAGAATCCCCGGGCTCGACAGTGCCTTACACGGAACAACGCATCACCTCCTTCCGGCGATGGTCGGAAAAGACCTTCAGCTTCAAAACCACCCGACCGCCCGCCTTCTGCTTTGAGAACGGCGAGTTCGTGACCCTGGGCCTGCGCACGGAGCGCAAACTCATTGCCCGGGCCTATTCCATCGTCTCGACAAGAGACGCCGATCACCTGGAATTTCTCAGCATCCGCGTGCCGAACGGCCCGCTCAGCACCCGTCTCGCCGCCATCCGACAAGGGGAGCCCATCCTGGTCAACAGCAAGGCCACGGGCTCCCTGACCCTGGGCCACGTGCGACCTGGCCGTAACCTATACATGCTGGCCACCGGCACCGGTCTGGCGCCCTTTGTGGCCCTGATCCGGCACCCCTCGGCCTATGAGCGCTTCGAGCGAGTGATCCTGGTGCATACGGTGCGCACCGCCGGCGATCTCGCCTACCGTGACGAGATCGAGGCGCGGTCCGGGGACCGCCTCCGTTACGTGCCCACCGTGACCAGGGAACCCTTCCCGACCCCCGGGCGTGGCGCAGACCTGTTTCGTTCGGGCGAGCTGTTTGCCTCGCTCCGTCTGCCTGCTGCGGATGCGGCGCACGACCGCGTCATGCTCTGTGGCAATCCCCATATGAATCGGGAGATGCGGGAGTATCTGGAAGGAGAAGGCTGGACCATGACCAGCCACAGAGGCATCGGGGACTTCACCGTCGAGCAGGCATTCGTTCTGCACACAAGCCCCTGACGACGGGGCAGCCCTTCCGATTCAGCGGCTGCGGAACAGGCGTCCGCCCTCTTGGTCCCTGCCTCACTCCGACCCAATGTGAGATACATGGACAAGGCATTCCGCTTGCCGGGGGTGCCCCAGCGAGGCGCCGAAGCGGTCCGCAGCTTGCACCGAACGTCCAAGCGAGGGCGGCCCCAAGCCGGGACGCATTCATCTTCACGCAGCATTTTGAGCCAATCCAGCATGCATGACAGCGACGACTTGGCCCGACTGACACGACGCATCTTCCTGGAGCGGGCGCACGCCGTCCAGCCCCTGCGCTGGCGCCCCGCGGCGGACATCTGCCGCACGCGCCAAGGCTGGGCGATCAAGGTGGAGCTGGCCGGGGTGGAGCCCGAACAGATCCAGCTCGCCGCGCGCGGCCGATTCGTCGTCCTGCGCGGTCACCGGCGTGACACCGCCCTGGTCGAAGAGGGCTCCTTCTACGCGATGGAGATCCTTTACAGCGAGTTCGAGCGGACCTTCGAGCTGCCGACCGACCTGGAGCGCTACCGGATCACGACTGACTATCGCAACGGCATGCTGCTGGTGCGTATCGACGCGGAGGACTGAGCCGCATGAACACCCAGGACACCATTCAGGTGCGAGAGCTGCCCGTCTTCCCTCTGCGCAATACCCTGCTGTTTCCCTTCATGGTGGGCCCCTTCTCCGCGGGACGCCGGGCCTCCATCGCGGCCATCGAGGCCGCACTGGCCAGCGAGGATAAGCTGCTCCTGGTGGTCGCCCAGAGGGACGCGGGGGTGGAGGAGCCCCGGGGCGATGACTTGTTCACCGTCGGCACCAAAGCAGTCATCAAGCGTATGGCCCGCTCCGAG
>JARRNE010000467.1:0-3269 GCA_037385305.1 Chromatiaceae bacterium
CGCTCCAACAGATTCGCATCCCACAGCGTGTCGCGGGCAAACTTCTGCGAGCCGTCGATGGCGACGGGATAGCAGTTGTTGATGAGGTAGCGGCGGAACTTCTTGGCGCGGATCAGGCGCCCGACCAGCTCGAGGTGGGCCTGCTCGATGTGGCTCACGTCGATGTCGCACAGGAGTACCGCCCATTTCTTCTTCGAGCCTTACGGGTCCTGACACGCTGGCTTGCTTGCGCGGCCCTCTCAGGCGGAGCAAGACAGATTTGTGGCCAAGACCCCACCAGTCACTGCAATAATTGGCGTCGTCTTCACATCAACGACAAGGGCCAGGATCCAATGAGCAAAGAGATCGACGACAAACATCTGTCCATGGTCCAGGGGGTCATCAACCGGTTGGCAGGCAACTCCTTCTCGCTCAAGGGCTGGTCCGTGACCCTGGTCTCCGCACTGCTCGCCTTGGCCGTCAACACGGCAAGCGCCTCGCTGGTCGCCGTGGCCTTGCTCCCAGCCTTGACCTTCTGGGGCTTGGACGGCTACTTCCTTGCCCAGGAGCGACTCTTTCGCGGACTCTACGCACGGCTGATCGACCCTGAAGACGAGGTGCCCGCCTATTCCATGACGACTGCGAAGCTCACCTTGGAGTCATGGATGGAGGCCGTCTTCAGCTCCACCCTCGACTTCTTCCACGGGGCAGTGCTCGCAACAATCCTCTGCGTCCGTGCGTTCCTGCCGGCCGCTGGGGGCTGACACCGCCTTCCCCGGGAGCCCGCGCTGCCGAGGGCTGATGCCGGGGCTGTCGCTCGTGCTCCGCACCGGCATGCCGCTCACCGCACCGCCCATTAGAATCTGAGCAGGTCGCACGAATCCCGCCCTGGAGGATACAAGAGGATGCCCGCGCTCAGACTCTTCGTCAGTCACAGCTCGCGCCTGGACGACGTCCCGCACAGATACACGGACGACGATGCCAACTGGCGGTTGCTGCGCGAGACCTGCGACGGGCTGAAGGCGCGATATGGCGGCGCCATCCGCATTTTGGTCGATCGTGACGGGCTCGTTCCCGGCGACGACTGGAACAAGGAGCTGAATCTCTGGCTGGCGGAGTGTCAGGTCGCCGTGATCCTCGTCTCCAAGCGCGCACTCGAGAAATCCGACTGGGTCGCCAAGGAGGCAGCGATCCTCGGCTGGCGCAAGGTCTTGGATCCCCGGTTCGTGCTGATCCCCGTCACCATCGAAGGCGAGTCTTGCCAGGCCGATCTCGCGACAGGCTTTTGGGGCTCCTTGGAGATGGGCCGAATCCAGGGCGTCCACGCCCTTCGTGATGCGGACGCCATCGTGGAAGGCGTCGCCACGCGGCTGGGGGAGCCGAACGAGCTCATCCAGCGTTGCGGCTTTACACCACTTGATCTCTTGCGGGACGCCATCGCAAAGCTGCTGGCCGATTCCGCAACAGCCGCCGCACTGGAGACGGCGCTCGATGACTTCGGACAAGTTCCGCCTGTGATCGGCGCGGGTCTACCCGCCGTAAACCGGTACGCCCATCGTCTGGCCGAGCGGCTTCTGCAGACGGCTGGTGACGACGTCAGAAGTTGCTTCAACGCCTTCCGTCACATCCTCGACCGAGTACCCCTTCTCTCGGGCGGACAGCAACGTTTGCTGTTGAAGCAGCTGCGCGCCCTATGGGTTCACCCTGGCGCGGCAGGTTTTCTGCCCTCCGCCACCGAATACCGGCACTCGCTGACGCTGTGCGGGCAAATGGTCACTCTGTCGGATGACCTCCTGCAGGCCGAGGCTTACACGCTGGAGCGGTACCTGGAGCGCGCCTGGCCAGGCAGTCATCCCCGTTGCGTTCCTATCGCCGAGCTGCAGTCCGCGGAGCAGGTCAGAGCCGAGATTCGCCGACGCGTGCTCGGAGCCGGTGTCCCTTCATGGCTCCCCGACGCCCAGCTCGACGCCCAGGTCAACCAAGAACCAACTGCGATTGTCGTGATCATCCCGGCGACCGAGAACGCCGGCGGACTCCCAGATCCTCACCTCCGCCGAGACTTGGAGCAGCTCACCGGCATCTACGACAAGCTGGTACTGGTTTTTGCCTCCTGCCTCACAGAGGCGGACACGCCGGACGGCCTTAGGCCCATCACCCCGCTACTCGACGTTGAGGCCGAAGCCAGCGCCTACCTTGCCGAACGCGCTGTCGCCGCAATCCTGAGCCAAGATTGACACTCCGCCCATGCCTGAATACAGCCCCAAGCACTTCAAGCTTCCCGATGACAAGGTCCTGCCCAAGGATGAGGCCAAAGGCATCCTGCCCTACGTCTTCACGGACGCCATGGCGATCGCCTTCGACGTCGCCCTGGCCACCAATCGACCCTTGCTCGTCTCAGGAAACCCTGGCTGCGGCAAGAGCCGGCTCGCGGATGCGCTCGCTGAGCTCCAGAGCTGGAGCAACTTCTCCTGCACCATCACCTCCCGCACCCGACTGGAGAGCCTCACCGCCGAGGTCGATCAGCTCAGACGCCTGAACGACGCTCAGACTGGGCGCCTGGGCAAACCCAAAGACCCGGCAGATACTGACGCCGGTCGCCCAGACGCCTACTACCTGAACCCCGGTATCTTCTGGTGGGCGTTCGACGCGGATAGCGCCCGCCGCCGGAGGCTCTCGGCCGCGGAAGCCAGGTCGCACGCCGTGCAGCTCAGGCACCCAGGCATCGCGCGCAAGCCCCGTCGCGGTCAACCGGCCGGAGCCGTGCTCCTCATCGACGAGATCGACAAGGCGGAGCCGGACCTACCCAACGACCTGCTCGAGCCCCTGGACCGACGCCGGTTCGACCTGCCCGAAGGCTTCCGTGCCGACCGAAAGGGTGCTGCGCTGACAAGCATCGAGGCGCCAGTGCATGAGGATTACCCGCTGCTCACGCTCATCACGACCAACGGCGAGCGCGACCTGCCCCAGGCATTTCTGCGCCGCTGTGTTCTGCTCGAGATACCGGATCCGAGCAGGGAGGCGCTGATCGAGATTGCCCTGCGTCACGAGCCCGCCGGCAATCGGGAGCGGATCGGCGCCATCGCCGATATCCTGCTCAAGCTCCGAGACCTGGCCGATAAGCAGCGGGTCAGACCGCCCGGAACGGCCGAGCTGCTCGACGCGGTCCGCGCCTGCGAGAAGCTCGACATCCCGGTGAGCGATGCGCCTGACTCCGTTTGGTCGCAGCTCGAGCGAGCCGTGTTGGCCAAAGACCCTGCACTCCGGCTGAGACAGCCATGAGCAAGATCTGC
>JARRNE010000468.1:0-6008 GCA_037385305.1 Chromatiaceae bacterium
CCCCGATGCCCACGTCCACCGCGGCGAACACCAGTGGGGGAACGCTCCCGCACTCGGCGGAGGCCACCTGGATCGCCAGGCTGATCCGGGAGAGCTCGCCCCCGGATGCGACCTTCGCGAGGGGTTGCAGGGGCTGGCCGGGATTGGCACTGACCAGGAATTCCACCCGGTCCAGACCATGGGGACCGGCATTCTCTGCAGCGCCCCGCTCCACCTCCACGGCGAAACGCCCGCCGCCCATACCGAGCCCCTGCATCGCGCTTGTCACCGTGCGGGAGAGTCGCTCCGCCGCGCTCTGGCGCTCCTGCGTGAGCCGTTGTGCCGCCACGAGGAAGGCCCGGTGCGCCGCGTTCCGTTCGTCCCTCAGCGTGCCAAGGGAGAGGGTTTCCTGCTCCAGCCCCTCGAGCTCGTTCCGGAGGTGCTCCAGGGTCGCCGGGATCTCTTGGGGCAGCACCCGATACTTGCGGGCGAGGTCGTGCACCTGGGCCAGGCGCGTCTCCACCTGATCCAACTGGCCGGGGTCAAGCTCCAGGTCCGCGAGGTATTGGCGGAGATTTCCCGCCGCCTCCTCGATCTGGATGGTGGCACTGCTGATCAGCTCGAGGGTTGCCCCGAGGCGATCATCGATCGAAGCGATCCCTTCGATGTCCGAGGCTGCGCGGCTCAGCCCCCCGTGGAGGGAAGGCTCACCATCGTAGAGCCGGTCCAGCACCCGCGCGGAGGTCCCTTGCAGCCGTCCCAGGTTCGCCAGCCGCTTCTGCTCCCGGTCGAGCTCCTCGATTTCTCCACGGTCAAGCGTCAGGGCGGCGAGCTCGCCGGTCTGATAGTGCAGGAGGTCGAGGCGGGCGGCCCGCTCCGCGCTCTCCGTCTCCAGGCGATGAAGTCGTTCTTCCCGGTCCCGAAAGGCACGGAAGAGTCGTGAGACCTCACCGGCGAGGTCCGTGTGGCCCCCGTATCCGTCCAGCAGCGCTCGCTGTGCCGCGGGCCTGAGCAGCGACTGGTGTGCGTGCTGGCCGTGGATGTCCACCAGGAGATCTCCCAGCGCCTGCAGCTGCGCTCCCCCCGCCGGACGTCCGTTGATGTATGCGCGGGAACGCCCGGTGCGCACCAGGACACGCCGGACGATGCACTCGTCCCCGTCGTCCAGCGCCTGCTCCACAAGCCAACGGCGCGCCTCCGGGCAGTCGGCGAGCTCGAAGCCCGCAACCACCTCTGCCTGGTCGCAGCCGGCCCGGATCATCTCGGCATCCGCCCGGTCCCCGAGGCCCAGCCCCAGGGCATCGATGAGGATCGACTTACCGGCCCCCGTCTCGCCGGTGAGGGCTGTCATACCCGCAGGAAGGTCTAGCTCCAGGCTGCTGACGATCGCGAGGTCCTTGACGAAGATATGGCTCAGCATCGACTCGATGAAGGGAGATGTCCGCCCCACCCCAGCTTGGCGCGCAGGATCTCGTAGTACTCATAGCCCTTCGGGTGGAGGAGCGACAAAGCGCCGGCGGCCTTCTCGATGTAGACCCGGGAGTCGCGCTCGAGGGACAGGTTGGTCTGGCCGTCGCAGGCCACGCGCACGTTCCCATGATCCAAGCCGCAGACACGGATCTCGATGCGGCTGCCGCCGCCCACGGCCAAGGGCCGGTTGCTCAGGGTATGGGGGCAGATGGGGACCAACAGGAGGGCGTCGAGACTCGGATGCAGCAGGGGGCCGTCCCCCGATAGGGCATAGGCCGTTGAGCCTGTGGGCGTGGACACGATGATGCCGTCCGAGCGCTGGGCGTTCACAAAGGTGCCGTCGATGTAGGTCTCCAGGTCGATCATGCGCGCGGTATTCCATTTGTAGACCACTACGTCGTTGAGCGCGACGCAGGCATCCGGCCGCCCCCTCCCATTGGTGACGGTAGCGGCGAGCATGCACCGGGGCTCCTCCGTATACTCCCCGGAGAGAATGGCGTCGAGACCGGACTCGATCTCCCCCGGCGAGATGTCGACTAGAAATCCCAGGCGGCCCAGATTGATGCCGACCAGCGGCAGCTTCGAGCCCGCCATGGCCCGCGCAGCGTGAAGCAGGGTACCGTCCCCACCGACCACGATCACCAGAGAGCAGCGCTCGCGCATCGCTTCCGGTGCCAACACCCGCTCGCGAGGCTGTCCCAGCATACGGCCGCTGGGGGCGTCGAAATACACCTCCCGCTGACGGGAGACGAGATAGGCGAGCAGCCGCGTGAGGGTAGCTTTGCATTCGGGTGTCTCGTTTCGCTTTCCGATGACGCCCACGGAGTCGAATTCGCGCATATCCCGATCAGGCCCGAGAGTAAAGCGCTAACAGGGTACCCTAAAATGCCGGCGGGAGGGGCTCGGGGAAACGCAGAGCCCATCCTTGACAGTGCCGGAGCCACACCTTAAATTCCGAGCTGTTAGCACTCGATGACTGAGAGTGCTAAACGAGACCTTTGGGCGTACGACCGGCATTCTGATAAGACCTTGGCACCGAACACTGCAAGCAGCGACGCCCGGGTGAGCGAGCGGGCGCTGCACTTCCTAAAGGCCCTGATCGAGCGTTACATCAGGGACGGGCTGCCCGTCGGCTCCCGCACTCTGGCCAAGGAGGCGGGGCTGGATCTCAGCCCGGCGACCGTCCGCAACATCATGGCCGATCTGGAGGACATGGGGTTCATCGGGGCGCCCCATACCTCCTCGGGGCGCGTTCCGACCGTTTCCGGCTACCGTCTGTTCGTTGACTCCCTGCTGACGATCAAGCCCCTGACGGCTCGAACGCCTGACAGATGCCCCGAGCCTGCTGGAGAACGCCTCGCAGGTCCTCTCGGGCGTCACCCGCATGGCGGGGGTGGCGATGGTCCCGCGGCGGGAGCGGAATGCCTTTCGGCAGATCGAGTTTCTTCCCCTCTCGGGGACTCGCGTGCTGGCGATCCTGGTGACCGGGGAGGGCGAGGTCCACAACCGCATCATCCACACCGCTCACCCTTACTCCCCGGCGCAGCTGGAGCAGGCGGCGAATTTCCTGAACCAGATCTTCACCGGTCAGGACATGCAGGAGGTGCGCAAGCGTCTCCTGGACGATTTGAAAAGCACGCACGCCCGTATGGATGAGATAATGATGCGCGCGGTGCAGATGGCCCACCGGGTGGTGGAGGCGGCGGAACGCAAGGACGATTTCTATGTCGCCGGCCAGACCAATCTCATGGAGTTCACGGAGCTCGCTACCCTGGAACGGCTGAAGCAGCTCTTCGATGCCTTCACCACCAAGAGCGAGATCCTGCACCTGCTCGATCGCTGCATCGAGGCGGAGGGGGTGCAGATCTTCATCGGCGAGGAGTCCGGCTACCGACTGCTCGACGACTGCAGCCTCGTGACGGCCCCGTACCGAATCGACGATCAGGTGATCGGAGTGCTGGGAGTGATCGGACCGAGCCGGATGGACTATCGGCGGGTCATACCGATCGTGGACGTGACTGCGCGCCTGCTCGGCGCGGCCCTCAAGTACCAGTAGATCAAGTCACAGCGGCGGGCGTCGGGGTCGGGCCGGCGCACGGTGGCGCCCTTTGAGCCCGCGGCTTGCAAACCCTTTGGAGGCTTCAAATGGTAAAGGAGCAGCACACGCCAGATATCCAGGAACAGGCTGAGATGCCGGCGGGTGAGCCCCGGGCGGAGAAAGAGGGCGTTACCCCCGCGGCTGCGGGCGAGTCGCCTGCGGACCAGGCAGCGGCCGGGCCCGATTCCCCCGAGCAGCTGACGGCGCTGCTGGAAGACGCGCGCTCAAAGGCCGACGAGCATTGGAATGCCTTGTTGCGGGCCCGCGCCGAGGTCGAAAACCTCAACCGGCGCCAGGCCCGGGAGATGGAGAATGCGCACAAATTCGCCCTGGACGGCTTCGTACGCGAGCTGTTGCAGGTGCGCGACAGCCTGGAGCTCGGTCACGACGCGGCACTGGACGCAAAGGCGGACGTTGAAAAGTTGCGGGAGGGCACAGAACTCACATTGAAGCTCCTCACGGACGTGATGAACAAGTTCGGTGTACAGCAGATCAGCCCGATGGGGGAGCCCTTCAATCCAGAGCTGCACCAGGCCATGACTACCCAGCCGCGCGACGACGTGCCGCCGAACACCGTGGTCGCCGTCGTCCAAAAAGGTTATCTCCTGAACGGACGCCTGGTACGCCCGGCCCTGGTGATGGTATCAGCGGCCGCTGGCTGAAACAGGCTTGAAATCTGAAGGGTTTTCCCCCAACTGGCTCGCCAGAGCAGCGCGCCCTGCGCGGCAGGCCCCAAGCGGAGACTAAGAATCATGGGAAAGATCATCGGCATTGACCTGGGTACAACCAATTCCTGCGTGGCAATCATGGAGGGCGACAAGGTCAAGGTTATCGAGAATGCGGAAGGTGACCGCACGACACCCTCGATCGTGGCCTTCACGAGCGACAACGAGGTGCTGGTGGGCCAGTCGGCGAAGCGCCAGGCGGTCACCAACCCGACGAACACCTTGTTCGCCATCAAGCGCCTGATCGGCCGCCGCTATGACGATGCGGTGGTCAAGAAGGACGTGGACATGGTCCCGTACAAGATCGTGCGCGCCGACAACGGCGACGCCTGGATTGAGAGCAACGGCAAGAAGATGGCGCCGCCGGAGATCTCCGCCAAGGTTCTCCAGAAGATGAAGAAGACAGCGGACGACTACCTCGGGGAGGAGGTCCGCGAGGCGGTGATCACGGTCCCCGCATACTTCAACGACTCCCAGCGCCAGGCGACCAAGGACGCGGGCCGCATCGCCGGTCTCGAGGTCAAGCGCATCATCAACGAGCCCACCGCGGCGGCGTTGGCCTACGGCATGGACAAGAAGCGGGGCGATCAGAAGATCGCGGTCTACGACCTCGGCGGCGGAACCTTCGACATCTCCATCATCGAGATCGCCGAGATCGAGGGCGAGCACCAGTTCGAAGTCCTCTCGACCAACGGAGACACCTTCCTCGGCGGCGAGGACTTCGACAAGCGGATCATCGACTGGCTGGTCACCGAGTTCCGCCGGGAGCAGGGCGTGGACCTGCGCAATGACCCCCTGGCCCTGCAGCGTCTGAAAGAGTCGGCGGAGAAGGCGAAGATCGAGCTCTCCTCCAGTCAGCAGACGGACATCAACCTGCCCTACATCACGGCCGACCAGACGGGGCCGAAGCACCTGAACGTGAAGCTCACGCGGGCCAAGCTGGAGTCCCTGGTGGAGGACCTGGTCGAGCGTACCATCGATCCGTGCCGTATTGCCCTCAAGGACGCCGGGGTCACCGCCTCGGACGTCCACGAGGTGATCCTGGTGGGCGGTCAGACCCGCATGCCCAAGGTCCAGGAGAAGGTCCAGTCCTTCTTCGGCAAGGCCCCGCGCAAGGACGTCAATCCCGACGAGGCCGTGGCCATCGGTGCGGCAATCCAGGGCGGTGTGTTGGGCGGCCAGGTCAAGGACGTCCTCCTGCTGGACGTGACTCCGCTCTCCCTCGGCATCGAGACCCTGGGCGGCGTCATGACCAAGCTGATCGAGAAGAACACCACGATCCCCACCTCCGCGAGCCAGGTCTTCTCTACCGCCGACGACAACCAGACCGCGGTCACCGTGCATGTCCTCCAGGGCGAGCGCGAACGAGCGGCAGACAACAAGTCCCTGGGCCGCTTCGACCTGACCGATATCCCTTTGGCGCCGAGGGGTGTCCCGCAGATCGAGGTCAAGTTCGACATCGACGCCAACGGCATCCTGAACGTCTCCGCCAAGGACAAAGCGACCGGGAAGCAGCAGTCGATCGTGATCAAGGCCTCGTCCGGACTCTCGGATGCGGAGGTCGAGCGCATGGTCAAGGATGCGGCGGCCCACGCGGAGGACGACCGTCGCTTCCACGAGCTGGTCGCGGCCCGCAACCACGCGGACTCCATGATCCACGCCACCCGCAAGTCCATGGAGCAGCTCGGCGACAAGGTCGATTCCAGTGAGAAGGAGCGCATCGAGTCCGCTATCAA
>JARRNE010000469.1:0-3260 GCA_037385305.1 Chromatiaceae bacterium
CGCAGCCTGATCCCGTCCTTGGCCAGCTGCGGGTACTGGGCCATGACACCGAAGATGTTGCGCCTGGCGGGGTCCGAGTCCCAGCCGAGAAGCAGGTCGGGGGAGGAGAGGTGGAAGAACGACAGGGCGTGCGACTGGGTGAGCTGGGCCAGGTTCATGATGCGCCGCAGCTTCACCGCCGTCGGCGGGATCTTCACGCTCAGCAGATCGTCGCAGGCCTTGTTGGATGCCAGCAGGTGACTCACCGGGCAGATGCCGCAGGTGCGTGCGGTCAGCGCCGGCATCTCCCGGTAGGGACGGCCCTCGCAGAACTTCTCGAAGCCGCGGAACTGGGTGAGGTGGAACTTGGCGTCCTCGATCTTTCCCGCATCGTCCAGCTGCAGCGTGATGCGGGCGTGGCCCTCGATGCGGGTAACGGGCTCGATGGCGATGGTGCGGCTCATGGGTGGTATCTCGATTGAGCGTTAAGGAACAGTTCACTTCCAAGTTGGACAAGTCCATTCGTTGTCGTTGTCGTCATCGAAACTGTCGCAAGGGCCGGAATTTTTTCGCACCTTATGGTTTCGCTGTCCGAGCTTGGTGAGCATCGAAACGATCCGAGTCAGCATTGCCTTACCCGGTGCGTTTTGAGCAGCAGCCAGTCCTTCGCAGGCTTCGAGACAGTCCTGAATCGATGCGCATTCCAACGCCGAACCGCGAGCGATCCCGAAGAAGCAGGGCCGATCGATGCCCTTCAAGCTCTTGGCCACTTGGTATGCCCAAGTCACGTACCGGATCGAAACCCGGTAGACGTCGCGTTGCTCATGCCCGAAGTGCATTTCTGTTCCGATTACGACAACGACAACGACAACGTTTGTATTCCTTGAGCAACTTATTGTTGATTCGTTACTAAGGCTTCCTTGGTAAAGGCCCGGAAACAAGTGAAACACTTCGCTCCGCGAAGGGTGAAATAGCTTGGCCCGCACCCAGGCAAACGAGGGTGACGGTAAGTGCAGGTCCCCAACTGCCCGGGTGGGGGGGCGACCGTCGTGCACCGAATGGCGCGACTGCGGTCCTTCATAACGATCTACCGCCGGGCAGTGGCAACCGGCGCGCACAGCGCACCCTACGCACTCGGATCTTCAGGCGCCGAACTTGGTGACCTGGCTCGGATTCGGCGTACGGCCCTCGATCAGCTCGCTCAGTACATACCAAATCGTGTCCGCGGAAGGCGGGCACCCGGGCACGAACAGATCCACGTCCACCACCCCGTGGACAGGCCGGACCCGCTCAATGAGGGCGGGCACGCCCACGGTCGGCTTCTGGGGCTGGATCGTGACATTCTCGCGATAGGCGCGGTCGATGACCGCATCCAGCTTGTACTGGTTGCGCATGGCAGGCACATTGCCGTTCACCGCGCAATCGCCCAGGCTGATGAGCAGCCGGCAATGCTCGCGGAATGCCTTGGCCTTGTGGAGATCATCCTGGGTGCTGATGGAGCCCTCGATGATTCCGACGTCCACCCGTTCGGGCAGCTCCTTCGTATCGACCAGGGGGCTGTAGACGATGTCCACCTTGGTTGCCAGCTCAAACAGGCGGTCGTCCAGATCGAGGAAGGACATGTGGCAGCCGGAGCACCCATCCAGCCAGGTGGTGGCCACCGTGATCTTGCCGTCAGCGCTCATTGCGGGTGCCTCCGGCGCGACAGATAGGGGAGGAAGTGCAGGTCCTTGGTCATCTCACCCACGGAGGTGCCCTGCTTCACCAGGGCGCCGGTGGGGCAGACCTGCACGCACTTTCCGCAGCTGGTGCAGGACTCGCTCTCACCCCAGGGCCGCGCAAGGTCGGTAATGACGAGGCAGTCCGTGCCACGCCCCATGACGTCCCAGGTGTGGGCGCCCTCGATCTCGTCACAGACCCGCACGCAGCGGGTACAGAGCACGCACCGGTTGTGGTCCACCCGGAACAGATCGTGGGAGGAGTCCACCTCGTAGCGGGCGCTGCGGTAGGGCACCCGCACGTGGTCCACCCCGCAGCGCTGGGCAAGGGTCTGCAGCTCGCAGTGGCCGTTCGACACACACACCGAGCAGATGTGATTGCGCTCGGCAAACAGGAGCTCCACGATGGTTCGGCGGTAGCGCTGCAGCCGCTCGGTGCTCGTGAAGACCTGCATCCCCTCCGCTACCCGGGTGGCGCATGCGGAGAAGAGCCGGCTGGAGCCGGCGATCTCCACCACGCACAGGCGGCAGGCGCCCCAAATGCTCAGCCCCTCCAGGTAGCAGAGGCTCGGAATGGGGATCTGATGCTCCCGGGCGAGCTCCATAATGGTCTCGTCCTCGCGGGCGGAGAGATCCTGGCCGTCGATCTTGAGGGTGACGACGCGGACGCTGCTTTGGGGGGCGGGAAGGGGCATGGGTCCTCCGATCTGGCGTCCGGCCTCAGGATGCGGCGAGCTTCGCCTCGTACTCGTCGCGGAAATAGCGCAGGGTGCTCAACACCGGATTCGGCGCCGTCTGCCCCAGCCCGCACAGGCTGGTCGCCTGGACGACCTCGCACAGGTCTTCCAACAAGGCCAGGTCAGCCCGGGTCGCTTCCGCCTTGGTGATCTTCTTCAGGATCTCGTGCATCTGCTGGGTCCCAGTGCGGCAGGGGACGCACTTGCCGCAGGACTCGCTCATGCAGAACTCCATGAAGTAACGGGCCACGTCCACCATCGAGGAGGTATCGTCCATGACGATCATGCCGCCTGAGCCCATGATCGACCCCAGCTCCCGCAGGCTGTCGTAGTCCACCGGGATATCCAGGTGCTGGCTCGGTACACACCCGCCGGACGGCCCGCCGGTCTGCACTGCCTTGAAGGCGCGGCCATCGGGCACGCCCCCGCCGATCTCCTCCACGATCTCCCGCAGGCTGGTCCCCATGGGGACCTCAATGAGCCCCGTGTTGCGGATGCGCCCAGCCAGCGCGAAGACCTTGGTGCCCTTGGAGCGCTCGGTGCCGATGGCGGCAAACCAGTCCCCCCCGTTGCGGATGATCGCAGGGACATTGGCGAAGGTCTCCACGTTGTTGATCAGGGTCGGGTAGCCCCAGAGGCCCGCCTCCGCGGGGTAGGGGGGGCGCGGCCGCGGCTGGCCCCGCAGGCCCTCGATGGAGGCCATGAGGGCCGTCTCCTCGCCGCAGACGAAGGCGCCGGCCCCCAGCCGGATCTCGATGTCGAAGGTGAACTGGGTCTCGCAGACGGTGCTCCCCATGAATCCGGCGCGTTTCGCCTTGCGGATTGC
>JARRNE010000470.1:0-3621 GCA_037385305.1 Chromatiaceae bacterium
GGCTCGCTGATAGGACGGATCCCGTACTCCGCCTCGGCTTGGGCGGGATCTACCCAAGGGTCATACACGTCGCAGCCGATTCCGTAGTCGCTGAGCTCCTTGACGATGTCCACCACCCGCGTGTTGCGCAGGTCCGGACAGTTCTCTTTGAACGTGAGCCCGAGCACCAGCACGCGGCTGCCGTCGTGAATCAGGTTGCGCTGCATCATGAGCTTGATGACCCGGCTCACCACATAGGAGCCCATGCTGTCGTTGAGTCTGCGGCCGGCGAGGATGATCTCCGGATGGTAGCCGATGGCCTGCGCCTTGTGTGTCAGGTAATAGGGGTCGACGCCGATGCAGTGCCCGCCCACCAGCCCGGGTCGGAACGGCAGGAAGTTCCACTTGCTGCCGGCGGCCTCGAGCACCTCCTGGGTATCGATCCCCAGTCTATTGAAGATGATGGCGAGCTCGTTGATGAGGGCAATATTGACGTCCCGCTGGGTGTTCTCGATGACCTTCGCGGCCTCAGCCACCCGGATACTGCTCGCTTTGTGGGTGCCGGCAACTATGATGCTGCGGTACAGGCTGTCCACGAAGTCGGCGACCTCCGGGGTAGAGCCCGACGTCACCTTCTTGATAGTGATGAGGCGGTGCTGCTTGTCCCCGGGATTGATGCGCTCCGGGCTGTAGCCGACGTAGAAGTCCCGGTTGAAGCCAAGGCCCGAGACCTGCTCGAGGATGGGCACGCACACCTCTTCGGTGGCCCCGGGGTATACGGTCGACTCGTAGACCACGATGTCCCCCGGCTTGAGGACCCCGCCCAGGGTGCGGCTGGCGGACTCGAGGGGATAGAGGTCCGGCTCCTTATGGGCATTGATGGGCGTGGGGACGGTGACGACGTACAGGTTACAGTCGGCAATGTCCTGAAGACCTCCCGCGTATGTCAGCCTGGTCGCCGCCTTCAGCTCCGGCGGATCCACCTCCAGGGAGCTGTCCTTGCCTTGGCCCAGCTCCTCGATTCTGGCACCGTTGATATCGAACCCCACCGTCGGATAGTGCTTGCCGAGCTCGACGGCAAGGGGCAGCCCCACGTAGCCGAGCCCGATGACGCCGATTCGAATGTCCTGCAAGTCTCGATGGATAGCCATGAGGTGCGAGTCCTTGGGTCCTAATGGAGGCCGGTTTCCGGCGCCGACATCACGATCGCCGGCGGGATCATAGCAAGGGGAGCGGAGTGGAGGCGACAGCGGGGCGCCTGCCCGAGCGTGACAGGGCGCCGGGTCTGTGACCTTGTGCGCATCCTTGCGCTGAGTTTGACCTTGGGGCGGACCTTGGTCGTCGTCTGTGTGATAGCATTTTCCTGCTTTCGGGGGACTCTTCGGGGTGTTCGCAGCCCCGCGTTGATCGGCGTCATGGGCGCTTAGGCCCGATCAGCAGCCCCCTCCCGGAGAGCGGTACCCTTTATCCTTTGGCAAGGACAACCCGCGGTGCGCGTGGGAGACGCTGCGAAGCGTCGAGCCTGGAGTCGCAGACGCCCGCTGCAGCGATCCGACCTTCTCATGATCCGGATCTTCGGCTACTACATCTCCAAGACCTACCTCTATCTCGGGGTGTTCGAGGTCCTCGTGTTTGCCGCCGCGCTCAACCTCGGGGTGCGGACCCGCTTCGGCTGGACGCTGACTGGCGATATCGACCCCCAGACGGTGGAGGTTACCGCCTTGGTGTTTGCGGTCGTCATGTCGGTGACCATGATGGCCATGGGCCTCTACCAGCGGGGCGTCCAGGAGCAGGAGGCATCCTTTCCGGTTCGGGTCGGCATTGCGTTCCTCCTCGGGGCCGCGATCCTGGCAGTCATCTTCTACGTGGTTCCGTCCATCTTCATCGGCCGCGGCGTGATCGGCCTGAGTCTGCTGTACGCCCTCATGGGCATTACCATCACGCGCGCCGTGTTCACCCGCTTCGCCAGCGCGGAGGCGCGTAAGCGCCGTGTTCTGGTCGTCGGGGCCGGCACCAACGCGGAAGGCCTCGAGTCCCTGGTGCGCGACGACCCCGCCGTCGGCTTTGCGGTTGCGGCCTATGTCCCTTTATCTGCCGACGAATATCGGGTGCCGCCCGAAAAGCTCGCCTTGGATGCGGGGCCACTGCTCGACTTGGCGATTAACTACGAGGCGGACGAGATCGTCGTCGCCGCCGACGACAGGCGTAACGGCCTACCGGTCCATGATCTCCTCGATTGCAAGATGAGCGGTTTCGAGGTCCACGATTTGCTGAGCTTTTTCGAGAAGGAGCTGGCCCTCGTGCGCATCGATCTGTTGCACCCGAGCTGGATATTCTTCTCCCCCGGATTTCGCATGGGCGTGACGGGCTTGTACGGGAAGCGCCTGTTCGATGTCGCGTTCAGCTTGCTGATGCTCGTCGTGGCCGCCCCTCTCATGGCCGTCGTGGCCCTGGCCAGCCTCGCCGAGTCCCGCGGCCGTGATCCGGTTTTCTACCACCAGGTTCGGGTGGGGCAGAATGGCCGGCTGTTTCGGCTACACAAGTTCCGCAGCATGCGCGTGGATGCGGAGGCGGACGGGGTGGCGCAATGGGCCAGCAAGAGCGACCCGCGCATCACCCGGCTGGGCGCCGTCCTCCGGAAGACCCGCCTCGACGAGCTGCCTCAGATCGTCAATGTGCTGAAGGGACACATGAGTCTCGTCGGGCCCCGCCCGGAGCGGCCGGAATTCGTGGAACGCCTCTCTGCGACTATCCCCTACTACAGCGAACGGCACCGGGTCAAGCCGGGTGTCACCGGCTGGGCGCAGCTGCTGTACCCTTACGGCTCAACGGAAGAGGACGCCAGGCGGAAGCTCGAGTTCGATCTGTATTATGTCAAGCACGCCGGCGTGGTGCTCGACCTCGTCATCCTGCTTCAGACCGTGGAGGTGGTGTTGCTTGGCAAGGGCGCGCGCTGAGCGGCTCTACGAGCGCACCTGAGCTGATGGCGTCCCTCGATCTCTTCGGTGCAGTCGGTTACGGGGTCGCCGCGATCCTGTTCCTCGTGCTGGCGGTGCTTCTGTTGACGGGCTGGCGGGGGCGCATGCAGGGCGGCCTCCTGGTGGCTGCCTCGTTCACGACGGCCGTGTGGGCGGGGGGGCTGGCGCTCCAAGCCGGTTGGCACAGCCTGACGGTTCATTGGCTGTGGGTCCTGGAGGCGCTGCGCGATCTCGTCTGGGTGATGTTCCTGCTGGCCGTCCTGGAGATCCAGCTCGAGGCGACGCCCCGGTTGCGGCGTATCACCCGGCGCTCCACGACATTGACTTTGCGACCCTGCGCCTGGCCCTTCAGGTCCTGTTTCCGGTCGCGGTCCTGGTGCTGGTCGAGCAGGTATACCGCAACACCCCGTGGGAGCATCGCTGGGGGGTGAAGTTCCTATGCCTCGGCATCGGAGGGCTCTTCGCCTACGACTTCTACTTCTACGCCGATGCGCTGCTGTTCAAACGCCTGGACGTCAACGTTTGGCTTGCGCGGGGGGCGGTCAACGCCCTGGTGGTTCCGCTGCTCGCGGTGTCGGCTGCCCGAAACCCTCAGTGGTCGTTCGACCTGTTCGTATCCCGCAAGATCGTCTTCCACACCACGTCCCTCGTGGCGGCGGGGATC
>JARRNE010000471.1:0-3233 GCA_037385305.1 Chromatiaceae bacterium
GGCACCGATCGAGCTGCAGGTGCCCGGGCACGTCACGCGATTGCGGCCGACATGTCCTCTCATGCATTTGCGCCTTCCTGAAGCATTTGCGCGAGAGGCGAATCGTTGAGACCAATGCGCCGCCCGAGCCCAGTTGCTTGGTTCGCGAGTTTCTCGGTTGGATGAGCACTCATCGGGGAGTCGTCGACACGACCCTGACATCCTTGCGTATTCCGCGCGAAGGTGACCACTCATTCCGTTTGATCGTGACCGCCCATTCCGGGCGATGGTGACCGCTGATTCCGTTTGAGCGTGACCGATTTCGGGTCAATCCCCGGAATCGGCGGTCACGGTCGCGGAATCACCGGTCACGGTGTCCGGAATCCATCGAAAGGCACTGGAATTTCTCAACTTTCTTTGGCATAGGTGCCCGCTTTTTTACCAGCGGGGAGACCATGCCAAGCAAGAGGATTCCGATGCCAAAAGTGATCGATATTCTGCGCCTCAAACACGAGGCGGGACTCAGCCATGAGAAAATCGGCTGCGTCGTTGGCTTGTCCAAGGGCGCGGTTGGCAAGTACGTCAACCTGGCCAAGGCGGTGGGGATCACCTGGCCTTTGCCGCCGAGCGTGGACGAGGCCCAGCTGGAGTCGCTGCTGTTGCGCGGTCAGGACAAGCCAGCATCGAAGTACGCCCAGCCGGACTTTTCCCTCATCCATCAGGAGCTCAAGCGCAAAGGGGTGACCCTGCAGCTGCTGTGGGCGGAGTATGCGGAGGCACACGGCGCCAGCGCCTATCGCTACAGCCAGTTCTGCTTTCACTATCAGCGCTGGCACAAGCGCCAGAAGCGCAGCATGCGCCAGCTTCACCGTGCCGGCGAGAAGCTGTTCATCGACTACTGCGGCCCGACGGTGCCCATCGTGGACGCCGCCACCGGCGAGCTGCGCCAAGCCCAGGTGTTTGTCGCTGTGCTCGGCGCCTCCAGCTACACCTATGCCGAGGCCACCTGGACGCAGGAGCTGCCGCAGTGGATCGCCTCGCATCAGCGCGCCTTCGCCTTCTTCGGCGGCGCGGTGGAGCTGCTGGTCCCGGACAATCTGCGCAGCGGCGTCACCAAGGCCTGCCGCTACGATCCGCAGCCGAACGCGACCTATCAGGAGCTGGCACGCCATTACGGCTGCGCCATCCTGCCGGCCCGCCCCTACAAGCCCAAAGACAAGGCCAAGGCGGAGATCGGCGTCCAGGTGGTCGAGCGCTGGATCCTGGCCCGCCTTCGCCACCACACCTTCTTCTCCCTGTGCGAGCTCAACGCAGCGATCCGCGACCTCCTCGTGGAGCTCAACGCGCGTCCCTTCCAGAAGCTGCCCGGCAGCCGCAAGAGCGCCTTCGAGGCACTGGATAAACCCACGCTCAAGCCCTTGCCGGGCACGCCCTACGACTACGCCGAGTGGAAACAGGCCAAGCCCGGTATCGATTACCACGTCGAGGTCGCGAAGCGCTACTACAGCGTCCCGCACCGCTTCATCGGCCATGTCCTGGATGTGCGCGCCAGCGCCAGCGTCGTGGAGGTCTTCCACAAGGGCCAACGCATCGCCTGTCATCCGCGCAGCCACACCCAGCTGTTCTCCACGCTCCCGGAGCACATGCCCAGCTCCCACCGCCAGCACCGCGAGTGGTCACCGGGGCGCTTCCTGAGCTGGGCCGGGCAGATCGGAGCGGCCACCTTGGAGGTGGTCAAACGCCAGCTTCAGGACCTGCCCCACCCGGAGCACGGCTACCGCCGTTGCCTGGGCTTGTTGCGGCACGCCCGCCGCTACGGCAAGGCGCGCCTGGAAGCGGCCTGTGAGCGGGCCTTGGCCATCCACTCACCGAGCTACCGCAGCCTCGCGACATCCTCAAGCAGGGGCTCGATCGCCAGCCCTTGGCCGCGGAAGACCCCGAGCAGGGGGAGCTGCCCCTGCACGCCAATGTACGCGGTCCCGGCTACTACCACTGATTCTCCCAATTCAATAGGAACCCACCATGTTGCATCAGCACACCCTGGATAAACTGCACACGCTGCGACTCACCGGTATGGCCGCGGCCTTCGAGCAGCAACTGGCACAACCCGCCGCCCACGAGCTGTCCTTCGAGGAGCGCTTCGCCCTGCTGCTCGATCAGGAGCTCCTGTATCGGGACAACCGCCGCCTTGCCCGCCTGCTCAAGGCCGCCAGGCTGCGCGTTGGCGCCTGTGTGGAGGATATCGACTACCGCCATCCCCGGGGGATCGATCGTTCCTTCATGAGCACCCTGGCAAGCTGTCAGTGGATCGCGCGCCACCAGCACCTGGCGATCACCGGACCGGCCGGCAGTGGCAAGACCTGGCTGGCCTGCGCGCTGGGCCACCAGGCCTGCCGCCAGGGCTTCTCGGTGCGCTATGTGCGCCTCCCGCGCCTGTTCGAGATGCTGCGCATCGCCCATGGCGACGGCAGCTACCCGCGGTTGATGAATCAGCTCGCCAAAACCGACCTGCTCATCTTGGATGACTGGGGTCTGCAGAAAATCGCTGCCGCCCAGCGCAACGACTTGCTGGAGGTCATCGAGGATCGCTATGGGCTGCGGGCCACCCTGATCGCCGGCCAACTGCCCATCGAGCACTGGCATGAGTACATCGGCGAGGCGACCTTGGCCGACGCCATCCTTGACCGTCTCTTGCACAACGCCCATCGTCTCCCACTGAAAGGCGAATCCCTGCGCAAGCACCACAACGACCCCCTCGATACGCCGCCACAGGACCCCTGAAGCCCTCGGCACCGCGGATCACGGGGGGTGGGCGGACTGCGTGTGGACCAAGCCTGAATGTCGCAAGCGAGCGTGTGGACAAGCCGGGGACAACTCGCTTGCCGCGAGTTGCCCCCACCTTGCCCACACTCATTCACCCTTGGCCCACACTCCGCCGCACCGGCCCCGCTGCAACCCGAGGATGCCTGCGGCGCAATAACAACAAATTTTTCCAAAGGGACAGAAGAGCACCATCGCTACTCCCACTAAACCCGACAGAGGCAAGAATTGACACGCATATCGCACTTCCACCTTGACTGATCGTGACCGGCTCGATTAAAAAAACCCCTCCAGCGCCTATTCGATGTGCACATCGGTCACGTTCCCCGGAATAGGCGGTCACCTTCGCCGGAATAAGCAGCTGGCCCGCGAGAACCTGCCGGATGACGCCGAGGTGGTGACGTCTAGGCCGACGGGGCTCGGCGGCAGCGAGC
>JARRNE010000472.1:0-3228 GCA_037385305.1 Chromatiaceae bacterium
GGATGCTGTGGTCAAGGTAGCGATCCAGATACGTGGGATGCGCCTGGCCCTCAAGACGAAGGTGCAATCGATTCTCTCGGCGCGAGAGAAAAGGCTCGCGCTTTCCCGTGGGCTCACCCTTGCTATTCAATGCGGCCAGGTATTCGTCGGCGACCCGCAGTATTCCGGACCGCGGCAGCATCTCGATCTCGATGCGATAGCGGAGAAAACGCTCGCGCACCGGCGCCTGCTTGAGATCCTTTGCCCCCTCGTCCTCCTGGGGACCGCTCGGACGCTTGAGCTCGCGTACTCGTCGATTGACCGCATTGACGACTGCATCGGAAAGCGTGAAGTCCACCTCGACACTAAAGGTCAGAGCATCCTGCGACAGCAGCCCCTTCAAGCCCTCCTCCCCAAACGAGAACGACTCCAATGGCTTGCCTCGGTAGGGGGGATCGAATGCCTCTTTCAACGTTCGGCTGGAGACGATCTTGGACAAAAGCTGCAAGGCATCAAGGAAGTTGCTCTTTCCGGCGGCATTCGGACCGAACAATACCGAAAGAGGCTGCAGATGCACTTCGACATCGCGAAGCGATTTGTAGCCCTTGATTTTGATGCGGTTGAGCATCGAGCCCTCCTTTTTCAGTCTGCGGCCGCAGCCTGCGCGATCTCGGTAAAGCGGATAATGATGCCTCCCTTGGCCTTCGCGATCAGATTCGCGAACGGATCCTGGACCCTGAAGAGGCGCGGTGAAGCGGTCCCGCAGTCGAACACGACGTACAACCAATAGCGCTCCCGCAGGTTGCATGCCTTCGCCCATTCATTTTCCGTCAGCTCGATCTCGCTGGTACCAACCCGCCCCTTCACCTCGATGCCACGCTCCTCCCCGCGACGCTTGGAGAGCAGATCGAAACCGGGGTAGTCGTTGAGCCCCGCGAGCCGAGCCTTCGGCGGCGTCGAGACATCCCGTACATCTGCTCCATGCGCCGCCTCCGCCGCAATGGCGATCTCCATGGCGATGCGCTCGACCTCGATATCCCGGGCCTGGACGTCTTGGGGGTCCTGCGACGGTTGCACCAAGGCGGTGGCGATGATCTCAACGGAACCGGGCCGGATGAGGTCGATCTCCCGCCGAGCCTGAGTGAGCGCCTGCTCCCGGCGTTTCGCGAGATGCCGTTGCTGCTCGCGAATGCGCTCGACCTCGGCCTGCGCCTTACGGTTACCGTCGCGGGCTTTCTTGCTGTACTCCTTTCGAGCGACCGCCAGCTCGTAGGCCTGGTAGTCGTACGCGAGTCCGAGGAAGTGCTCCGTCTCCGCGAGCCTTTCCTCTCCTTGAAGCTTTTGAAACTTTGCGATCTGGCCGAGAACAGACTGGGACAAGTGCTCTTCGGCGGCCAGCCGCCATGTCTTGCTGTGCGCCAGAAAGACGACGCTGCCGGGAACGCTCTTGCGGGCAGGCTTGAGCAGGAGAAGGTGTTCGACGGGAGCCTCCTCAAAGCGGTTGTCGGCGAGCTGCTTGAGGCCGACCAACCGCTGCTCGATGACTTCCTCGCTGTGATGCGCGGGCGAGCCGGGGTCGACTCCGCGAACAACAGATAAACGGGCCACATGGAAAAGGTAGGGGGCGCTTGCAAGGGTGTCGGTGAAGATGGCGCCGCGGCGGCCCGCGGGCCGGGCCTGATCGATGGCGATGGCAGAGAGCCGTTCGAAGACCGGATCTCCGGGATGCAGGAATATGGCGTCCCGCTCATCCTCGGGCCGGTAGACTGTGAAGCGACTGCGCGCGGCTGATGGATAGGTCTCGAGCACGGGCAAGAGACCTTCGAGAATGCCGCGACGGCGAGGTCGCAGCATGAACTCGCCGCCGAGATCACCGACCAGGTCGACGCCGATGAGCGGAGCCGCATGTTCGAGATAGCGGCGGACATAGCCTGGCAGGAGGCGGCGCAGCTCCTCGATGGCCATGGCTTCCCGTAGCCTCGGCAGATCAGCGTTCACTTCGCCGCCAGCGCCGTAGATGCTCTCTTCCCGGGCGGAAATGGCGCGGACCTGCTCCGCTGTGAGCTTGCCGGCGACTTGCATGGCTTCGCGATCTGCCTCTGCGTCCGAGTCGACCGCTCGGCGGACATACTCGGTGAGCGGTACGTCCTCGAACATTCGCCCGACGACGTCGAAGACTTTGTCCGACCCCAGCTGTTTTCGGATCTCCTCGAGTTTGTCGAGGAGCGTTTTGACCACCCGGCCTTCCCGCGTCGATCCGGCAACCATGTTGATGATGACGACGCGGTCCCGCTTCTGGCCATAACGATGGATTCGCCCCATGCGCTGCTCCAGCCGGGCAGGATTCCAGGGCACGTCGTAATTGATCAGGATCCAGCAGAACTGGAGGTTGATCCCTTCAGCGGCGGCGTCAGTGCCGACAAAGAACCTTGCTCCCTCGCCCCCGTCTTGATGTGGTAATCGAAAGCGCTCCACTTCGGCGTCACGCCGGATGAAGGTCATGCCGCCGTGCACCTGCGCGACCTGACCGGCGTGGCCCATCCCCTCGAGGCTGCGCGTCAGGAAGTCGAGAGTATCCTTGTGCTCGGTGTAGATGATGACCTTTTGGTCGCGGTAAGCCGGGGATGCCAGCAGTTCCCGCACACGCCCGAGCTTGGATTCCTCGCCTTTTGCGTGAACCGCTTCGGCGAGGTTCACCAGATCAAGCACCTCCTCACGCTCGGCGATCAGCTCGGCAAGATTTGTGGCAGCAAAGGCACCGAGTGCTTCGTCCTCGCTTTCCTCATGCTCCTCCTGGCCGAGAACGGTTCCCTCCTCATCGGCGGTCTGCTCGCTGAGGGCGTCCACGAGCTGCCCTTTTGCGGCCCTTCGCTCTAGCAGGGCCTGCTTCGCACGCCACTCCTCCTCGGGGATGCTCCCGGATCGAATCGCCTCGATTACCGCGTCCAACTTCACCAAGCGCTTGCGAAGCGAGCACAGCAGCGCCCAAGTACTGCTCGCCAGCCGGCGCTGGAAGATCATCACAGCAAATCGCGCCGCCTGACGGTTGAGCAGCCGTGCCAGGTTGTAGTAGTTGCGAATGTAAGCGGTCGTGCGGTCGTAGAGTGCCTGCTCGCTCACCTCGCCTTGCGTCAAATCGTAACTGTGCGTGTCGCACAGCCGCTCTGGGTACAACGGGTTGCCCCGGAAATCCACCATCTCTTCCTTAACGCGGCGGATGAAGTAGCGAGACCGCGATTCGCGCGGAAA
>JARRNE010000473.1:0-3227 GCA_037385305.1 Chromatiaceae bacterium
GCGGACGTCCGAGCGGCCCTATCGAGCCCTTCTCTATGCGGTGATCGCACGCCAGGCGGACCTCGTCGCCCGGTGGCTCGGCATCGGCTTCATCCATGGCGTCATGAATACCGACAACATGTCCATTGCGGGCGAGACCATCGACTACGGCCCTTGCGCCTTCATGGATGCCTACCACCCCGGCACGGTCTACAGCTCGATCGACCGTGGGGGGCGCTACGCCTACGGCAACCAGCCCCGGATCGCCCATTGGAACCTGTCACGGCTGGCCCAGTCGCTGCTGCCGCTCCTCGACGATGACGTGGACAAGGCCGTGCAGGAAGCCCAAGCCGCTATCGACGGATTCGGCGAACGCTTCGAGCGCGCCTATCGCGCCTGTTTCCGGGCCAAGCTTGGCCTCGTGGAGGCGCACGAGGGTGATGCCGAGCTGATCGACACCCTGTTGCAGGCGATGTCTGAGACCCGTGCCGACTTCACGAACACGTTCCGGGCACTCTGCGATGCGGCCCAGGGCGTGGACGGTCCGTTCCGGGCCCAGGTTGGCGAAAATCCTGCCCTGGACGCCTGGCTCGCGCGCTGGCAGGCGCGCCTCGCAGAAGAATCGGCCGACTCGGACACACGGGCGACGGCCATGCGCTGCGCCAATCCGGCGGTCATCGCCAGGAACCACCGCGTCGAGGCGGCACTCGATGCGGCCGTCGCGGGCGACCTCCATCCGCTGGATTCGCTGTTGCAGGCACTCGGCGATCCCTGGAAGGACCGCCCCGAGGGCGACTATTACACGCGGCCGCCGGAACCACATGAGGTTGTGCAGCAGACATTTTGCGGCACCTGAAATGGCGGACCCAGGGCTGGCAGTCGTTGTGAATCGGGAGGTCACCGTTGACGGCGCATCCATCCGTCTTGGGTCGACAAGCGAAGCCTCGGCCGCGACGACCGCTCAAACCGCGGGGACCTTGCTGGTCCAGCCAACCCCGCCGACGCCAAGCTCAGGGTGGCGCTCGCCGAGCAGGTGCTCGATCTCCTGCACCTGACACGTCGGGACATCCACCAGCAGCACCACCGCGCTGCGAGCCGGTTGCCGGCAACGAAGGTGGTGAGCATGACCGCGACCGCCGCAACCATTAGACGAGACGACTCCTCTTGGCCTACTGTTACAGCGGCGCTGCCCGCTCCGCTCGATCAGGGGTCCGCCTTCGGGATCCCCGAGGTCGATGCCGACGGACGGGTATGCGGCTTTCAGGAGAAGCCCGCGAGCCCTCATCCGCTGCCGGGGGATCCTGGGCGGGCCTATGCCTCGATGGGCAACTATGTGTTCAGCGCCGCCTGCCTCATGCGCGCCCTGCGCGGGGCTCACCGCTGCGGTGAGACCGACTTTGGCAATCATGTGCTGCCGCGCCTCCTGCGCACGGGGCAGATGTTCGCCTATGACTTCGCGAGCAATGAAGTGCCCGGGCTCAACGGGTATGAGGAGCCGGCCTATTGGCGCGATGTCGGCACCGTCGACGCCTATTTCGAGGCGCATCAGAACACCCTGGGGAGCGAGCCGCGGTTAGACCTCTTTAACCCCGACTGGCCCATCCTCTCGAGCAGCTATCAGGGACCCGTCGCTCGGGTCGTGGGAGGGGAGGTGGACAACTGCCTGCTGGGCGCCGCGACGCTCATCCAGCGGGCGCGCGTGCGCAACTGCATCGTGCGCCGTGAGGCGGTGGTCGAAGAGGGGGCGGACCTCAAGGACTGCATCATCATGGACTATGTGCGTATCGGCCGTGGCGCGAGTCTGCGTCGGGCCATCGTCGACCGGCATAACCGCATCGCGGCTGGCACTGACATCGGGCTCGATCCCGGGGAAGATCGTCGGCGCTATACCGTGAGCCCCAGCGGCGTGGTGGTGGTCCCCCGGGGGCGCCCTACTTTCTACCCCCGGGGGACACGCCGCCCGGGCAGTCGGTACGGCGAGTGAGGGTAGCCCGCCCGTTCCGGCGCGCACCGTGTTGTCGCGGGCAATGAACCGCTCGCGCCCGCCCATGGCCTCGAAGAGCCGCCAGCGCAGGATCTCGAAGCCCTCCTCGGAGCTGACCGGCCGCCAGGACGGCTCGACCCGACCGATGGCGTTCCTGAGCCGGCTCAAGGCCTCGCGCCCGCGGATGCGGGCTGCCCCCGCTGCCGGAGGCCGGCAGGCTGACGACCAGGAGCGTGTTCTTGGCGAGCTTGGCCGACTCGGCGAGGGCCTGGGCGAAGGTGAAGTGGATCTCAAAGCTGCCCGCCGGCAGGTCCCCCTGATCATGGAGCTAGCGGGCGTAGGCCACCCACTCGTCGATCAGGATCAGCGCCGGGCCGTAGGTATTGACCAGGTCCCGCATGCGGTCGCCGGGGTTGGTCGCCCCCTCGTGGTCCTGGCGGATGCGCTCATAGGCCGCGCGACCACCGAGCTGCCAGGCCATCTCGCCCCAGAGGGTGCGGACCTCGGTGCCGTCCTCCTTGACGATCGGGTTGCCTGGGGAAATCTTGTTGCCGACCAGCGCACCGCGGCGCACGCGCGGCGGCACCGACACCCCCGCCTCTTGCAGCACCGTCTCGATGCCCGGCAGCTCGGAGACCGGCACCCCCGCGAAGAGATGATAGAGCGCGAGCATGGAGTGTGTCTTGCCGCCGCGCTCGTGGTTGGTGATCGCCATTTCTTGCCTTGCTAGGTAGTCCTGCCGTCGTGTTGGGCAGACTGCGCCTCGCGTGCGGCGACCGCCCGCTTGATCATCCGTGCCACCACCGGCTCAGTGTTGATCGGCGTGATGCGGATACCGGGGTGTGCCGCCGGAAAGACGCGGAACAGCTCATCGGCGAAGGCCTGTCCAATTTCCGAGATACCGGCGAAGTCCAGCTCGACCAATTTGAAGCGCTCGAAACGGTGGCTCACGCGCTTGGCCTGCGAGCGCGAGATCAGCTTTTCGCCTTCGTATTGCGCCAGGTGCAAGGGTACGACCGTCCTAGAAAATGTTAGCTCCTCTGGATCGGTGTAATCATTGAACACCTCCCGCAGCTGGCGTCGGCTGTGGTTGTCCAGCCGCATGCGCACGCGGGTGCCCGGCGTGTCGAGCGTTTGCTCGGCATTCAAGTCCTCACGGCGGGGCGCATGGCTGTAGCGAAGGTGGTGCGATTCAATCTCGAACCGGAGGCTCCGTAATGCCAGATGTTGCGCACATTCTCCGAAAGATCCGCCACCAGCGGCG
>JARRNE010000474.1:0-3209 GCA_037385305.1 Chromatiaceae bacterium
GGGAAGCCGCGCGGCAACGTCGGTGCTGCCAAGGCCCAGCAGGCCGCCGAGAGCCACCAGGGCGGTGTGATGCTGCCGCGCTTCGCCGAGGGCGAGCAAGGCTCCGACTGGAACGACTACGCCGCGCGGCATGGTGACGAGGCGGCCAGCAAGGAGCTGGCCCGGCAGATGGCCGAGGCCAAGACCGAGGCCACCATGACCGCCGAGCGCATGCTCTACCTTGCGCGTGAGCGCGAGGCCGAGGCGGTGAACGATCCGACAACGAGCGCCGATGGTGTGCAGGTGGCGAGAGAGCGAAACGCGGCCCAGGAGCTCATGGGCCGGGCCGTGGCCGAGAGCGGCGAGGTCCGCACGCAGGCGACCAATGCGCTGGCGGCCAGCGCCACCGGGCAGGCGCAGCCCGTGGGGTCTGCTCTCGCGGGCATCGACCGCGAGATTGGGGAGATGCGCGACACGGTGCAGGAGGAGCGGTTACAGGTGCCCAAGGGTCAGGACGAGATGCCTACGTCCGAGCAGAGACCCCAGAAGGCGCAACGCCGGGCACGAGGTCGGAGCTTCGACGCTGGGCTTTGAAGGCAGTCGGTAATCTCCGTGGGGCCACAGGGAAGTGGTCAGTCCGGCCTGCTCGCGCCCAAGCGGTCATGGTTCAGCTTGCCTTGCGCGACAGCGTAAGGGGCAGGTCCAGCTCCACGCGGTCGTGCATTACCTTTGGCGTGATGCGCCCGTGCTCGCCGCGTTCGAGGCGGACCAGGCCGTAGCCTTCCATGGCTCGCAGCGTGCGCGACAGGTTCGACTTGGCCTTGCCGGTGATCCGCGCCAGCTCGTCGAGCGAGCCGGGCGCCTTCTCGGCAATGACGCGCAGCAGCTCGCGGTTGCCGGCCGACAGGATCTTGGCGAAGGACTCGGTCGAAGTGAACCAGACCTTGGGCTCGTCGGCCGACACACGACGCTCGCCGCGCGCCACGGCCATGGTCCGCGCCTTCATCTCTTCATAGCTCGCGATGCCAACCTTCAAGGTGGTCATTGGATCACTCCTCTCTCGCGCCGCCCCGCCTCCACAGCCTCCCAGAAGTCGGCGAGCAAGGTTGCCGCATCCTGGTACTCGTAGGGCCGTCTGCTCCGCAGACGGTGACGATGGTCCTGTGGTTCGCCACGCTTCTGCCGCCCAACGGGATGGGCGTTATCCAACCCGACCAGTCGCTCGCCCTCCGGCCCGTGCAGCGTGAGCGCGTAGTCGATGCCGTGCGGCTTCTCCGGCGACACCGACACGCGCGTCACTATGAACCGGACCCAGTGGCCGCCCTGCGGGTCCACCACGAGAACCTGCCCATCGAGGTCGAGAAGCACATCGAGGGTCGGGTCACACGGCTTTGTCACGACATATCGTTATCATACTGAAGCAACACAAGCAAGGGATGGCCTGGGCGGCCGTAGGGGCAGAGAGCACTAAAAACCGGGGGGTCTGGTTTCAGTTAGAGGCACACACGGAGCTGAAAGGCGCCGGGCATGATCCCCATCCTGATGGCAGGACTCTTCCCCCGAACGTACGCCGATGTTGTGCCTTGGACTACCAGACCCCCGGTTTATAGCGCTCTCCTGGGTGTAGCGTTGCTGGTGGCAGTGCGCGAGGGGAGGGGAGACGAGGGGCGGTTTCCTGGGATTGGTGGTTGGGGTGGGATTCCTGGTTTGTGTGGGCGCCGCGGCCGACACCTTGTCGGGGCGGGTGGTGCGGATCGTCTACGGGGACACGTTCGTGCTCCTTATTTCGGGGCACGATCAGGGACGGATACGGCTTGCGGGGATCGATTGTCCGGAACGCCGGGAGGCCTTCGGTACGCGCGCGAAGGAGGCCCTCGCGCGTTTGGCGGCGGGGAAGGAGGTCACGGTCGAGTGGGAGAAGCGGGTGGGGCTGTGGCGGGATCGCGATCCGGTGCCGCTGTGGGAGTGGCGGAGAGGGCGGCATGGTCGATGAGATCGACTACTGGTTCGACGTTGGGTGGGAGGCCTTCGCGAAGGGCTGGCGGGATGCGGACTCCTTTCCCCCCTCAACGACATGGAGGCGCAGCGCGCGTGGCTCGGGGGTTTCGGGGCGGCGTGGGCCTGTGGCCCGGACGAGCTGTCGGTCGATGAGGCCCTCGCGCGGGCGCTCTTGGGGAGGGCGGAGCTGCTGCGGCAGCTCCGGAGTCACCGGGCCGGGTGGGGAAGCCTGACGGTGCAGTAGGGAGGGGGGGTTCCTCAGCGCACGGAGATAGCGGCGAGGATCGTCGCGACCTCGGCATCAGTGAATCCGTTTGGCTCGCGCGGGATGAGTACCTCAGCGTCTGGCAGGAACAAGACTTCGAACACAGGCTTGTACCGCTTCGCTTCCTCCGCAGACAGGGGCTGCTGGCCGGGAAATCGTGGAGGCGGGGGCAACAGGTCTTGGTATTTCACCAGCTCGAACTCTCCGCCCTCTACCTTCACCTTCCTGCGGCCCAGCTCTAGCCCGTACCGAAACCCCAACTCCTTGCCGCGGCGCACGATGACCTGGCGTCTGTCGTCGAAGGGCACGTAGCGTGCGAAGGAGCCGGTATCGGCGCTCTTCGGGAGCCCGATGGTCGACGTCATGGGGGCTCCGATGAGTGCGGGGGCGAGCGCGAGACCAACGGTAAGCGCAAGCGCGCGGCCGACGACGTGGCCGCGTGACTTGTGGCGCCCCAGCCGTCGCTGTTTGCAGGTGCCCATACCCATCAATGATAGATCCCGGCTCACTCGGTATACCGCCTATAGGCACAAACTGCGCTTTTTAAGGTACTTTCGAGGAAAGCTATCTAGCAAATTGACTTTCTGATATATTGGCTGCTCCAGAATGCTTCCGGTGTAGGTTCGAGCAGCCATGATACGCACTGCCTTCTCTGAAGAAGATATTAGAAAGATTAAGAAGTTACGCTATACGGATCCACATCCAAAGGTGCGGAGGAGAATGGAGGCCCTGTGGTTGAAAAGTCAGGGCCTTCTGCACGAGGAGATTTGCCGGCTTACTGGCATTAGCGGTAACACCTTACGTAAGTACCTCCGACTGTTTCAGTCGGGCGGGGTAGAAAAGCTGACGGAGATCAACTGTTACATGCCGACCAGCGCGCTCGATGCGCATCGTGATCAGATCGAAGCCTATTTCCGCAAGCATCCGCCCGCAAGCATCAAAGAGGCCATGGGAAGCATTGAGGCGT
>JARRNE010000475.1:0-4299 GCA_037385305.1 Chromatiaceae bacterium
CTCGGAGCTCGAGAAGCGCTCGAACCGGGCGAACTCCCGGCGGCGGCCCTCGGTGACCGACTGGGCGAGGTCGTCGCCGAAGTCGCAGAAGAAGAGGAAGGGCTCCGGGGCGGTGAATTCCTGTCCCATGAAGAGCAAGGGCGGGGAGGGCGCCAGCAGGAGAATGGCGGTCACTACCCGCAAGGTCTGCGGGCGCGCCAGCCGGTCGATCCGTTCCCCGAAGGCCCGGTTGCCCGCCTGGTCATGGTTCTGCAAGAGGTTGACGAAGGCGGTCAGGGGCAGGTGAGCGCTCGGCTCGCCGCGCCGCTCACCGTTCCGATAGGCCGAAGGCTCCCCCTGATAGGCAAAGCCTTCGGTGAGGGCGCGGCCCAGGTGACGCAGGGGGGCGTCGGCATAGTCCTCGTAGTAGCCGTCCCTTTCCCCCGTCGCCAGCAGGTGCAGCGCATGGTGGGCGTCGTCGTTCCACTGGGCGACATAGAGGCGGGGGGAGCCGTCCCCGCGGCGTTCCAGGTAGCGGGCGGCGGATGTCGGGCTGAGAGTCGTCGGCGATGGCGTGGACCGCGTCCAGACGCAGCCCGTCCAGGTGGTACTCCTCCAGCCAGTAGAGGGCGTTGTGGATGACGAAGTCCCGCACGTCCCGGCTGCCTGGGCCGTCGAAGTTGATGCCGGCCCCCCAGGGCGTGTGGTGGCGCTCCGTGAAGAAGGGCTCTGCATAGACGTGGAGATAGTTGCCTTCGGGTCCAAAGTGGTTGTAGACCACGTCGAGAAAGACCATGAGCCCTTTCCGATGGACCGTCTGAATCAGGTGCTTGAGATCCTCCGGCCTTCCGTAGGAGCTGTCGGGGGCAAAGGGAAGCACACCGTCGTAGCCCCAGTTGCGCCGGCCGGGGAAGTCCGCCACGGGCATCAGCTGTACCGCCGTGATCCCCAGGTCCACCAGATAATCGAGGCGCGCCTCGATGCCCCGGAAGCCGCCCTGCGGGCTGAAAGTCCCGGGATGCAGCTCGTAGAGCACAGTCTCCTCCCAGGGCCGTCCCTGCCAGTCTTCGTCGTCCCATGCGAAAGCGGTGGAGTCGATGATCTCGCTGGGGCCATGGACGTCCTCGGGCTGGAAGCGGGAGGCGGGGTCGGGGACCCGCATGTCCCCGTCGATGCGGAAGCGGTAGCGGCCGCCCGCCCCCGCCTCGCGGGTGACCAACTCGTACCAGCCGGCGTCCCGACGCGGTATCGGAATCAGCCGCTCGCCGTCGTCCTGCAGAAGGCACAGCTCGATCTGCCGCGCCGTCGGCGCCCAAAGACGGAACCGTACGCCGCGGTCCTCCATGAGCTCGGCACCGTAGGGCATGTGATGGCGTCTGGAGGTCATGGTACTTCTCCGTGGTTGGATACTGGGATGCGGCGGCCGGGTTGCTGCCGCAAAGCCGTAGCGTATGCTATGTGCGCCATGAGGGCCGGACGGCGCGCACAGCGCTCCGCCGCCCATGCGAGTGTAAGGAGCCCGCTTGCGGGCGACCGCAACGGCTGATGCCTTGCCCGAGGTCGCCCGCAAGCGGGCTCCAACTGCCCGTCCCCGTTGCCGACCTGCCGATGCTGTCGGAGCACCGTGACCGAGCGGGCCTGGACTGGACAGGCGTCGCCGGCCCGGTAGTGATCGCCGGTCCTGGCGCCCTCCTGGAACGCAGTGTCCAGCACGCGATCCCAGCGTCCCCGGCCGGGGAAGGCAGGTAGATTGAAATCAACAGGTTGGCTGCCCGCGTTGAGAACGAGCAGGAAGTTGTCGTCGTCCAGCAGGTGACCGCGTCTGTCCATCTCCCCCAGGCCGAGACCGTTGAGTAGGGCACCGAGGGCGCGGGTCCCAGGCACGTTCCAAGACTCGGTGTCCATCTGCTCCCCGTCGGGCTTGAGCCAGAGGATGTCCTTCGCGCCGGAGTCGCCGATCTCGCAGCCCTCGAAGAAGCGGCGGCGCCGGAAGATGGGATGAGCCATGCGCAGGCGGATCAGGCGCCGGACGAACGCGTGCAGCCGCTGTCCGAGGTCGCTCAGGTTCCAGTCGATCCAGGTGAGCTCGCTGTCCTGGCAATAGGCGTTGTTGTTGCCGTTCTGGGTGCGCCCCAGCTCGTCGCCGGCGAGCAGCATGGGCACGCCCTGGGAGAGAAGCAGGGTCGCTAAAAAGTTTCGCTGCTGGCGCTCCCGCAGGGCGTTGATCTCCGGGTCTTCCGTCGGTCCCTCGACGCCGCAGTTCCAGCTGCGGTTGTCGTCCGTGCCGTCCCGGTTGTCCTCCTGGTTGGCCTCGTTGTGCTTTTGCTCGTAGCTCACAAGGTCGCGCAGGGTGAAGCCGTCGTGGGCGGTGACGAAGTTGATGCTGGCCATGGGGCGCCGGCCGTCCCGCTCGTAGAGGTCGCTGGACCCCGTCAGGCGGGTCGCCAGCCCCCCCACCACACCATCTGCGCCGCGCCAGTAGTCGCGCACGGTGTCCCGATACTTGCCGTTCCACTCGGTCCAGCCGGGAGGAAAATTGCCCACCTGATAGCCGCCTTCGCCGAGATCCCAGGGCTCGGCGATGAGCTTCACCTGGGAGAGCACCGGGTCCTGGTGAATGATGTCGAAGAAGGCGCCGAGACGGTCCACCTCGTGGAGCTCGCGGGCGAGAGCCGAAGCGAGGTCGAAGCGGAAGCCGTCCACGTGCATCTTGAGCACCCAGTAGCGCAGGCTGTCCATGATGAGCTGCAGCACCCGGGGATGGAGCATGTTCAGGGTGTTGCCGGTGCCCGTGTAGTCCATGTAGTAACGTGGGTCGTCGCCCACCAGGCGGTAGTAGGCCGCATTGTCGATGCCCCGGAAGCAGATGGTCGGGCCCAGATGGTTGCCCTCGGCCGTGTGGTTGTAGACCACGTCCAGGATCACCTCGATGCCCGCCGAGTGGAGGCGCTTGACCATCGTCTTGAATTCATTGACCTCGCCGCTGGCAGAGTAGCGCCGGTCGGGGGCGAAGAAACCGATGGAGTTGTAGCCCCAGTAATTGCGCAGGCCTGTGCTCGCCAGGGTCCGCTCGTCCAGGAAGGCATGGGTCGGCATCAGCTCCACTGCGGTGACGCCCAGGCGCTGCAGATACTCGATGACCGGGGTGCAGGCGAGCCCCGCAAAGGTGCCCCGCAGCTCCTCCGGTACCTCGGGGTGGCGCCGGGTGAAGCCCTTCACGTGCAGCTCGTAGATGAGGGTGTCGTGCCACGGGGTGTTGGGCGGACGGTCGTCCCCCCAGGTGAACTCGGGGTCGATGACCCGGCATTTCGGCATGGAGCGGGCGTTGTCCCGCCGGTCGATGGAGAGGTCGGCCTTCTTGTGACCGACCCGGTAGCCGAAGTGGGAGTCGCTCCAGCGCAAGCGGCCCTGGATGTCCTTGGCGTAAGGATCGAGGAGAAGCTTCTTCGCGTTGAAACGCAGGCCCTCCTCCGGCCGGTACGGCCCGTGCACCCGGAATCCGTAGAGCTGGCCCGGCCGCGCCTCGGGCAGATAGCCGTGCCAGACGAGATCCGTGTGCTCCGGCAGGTCGACCCGCTGGATCTCGTTTCGGCCGGAGGCGTCGAACAGGCAGAGCTCCACCCGTTCGGCCGCCTCCGAGAAGAGGGCGAAATTCACCCCCTCGCCGTCCCAAGTCGCCCCCAGCGGATAGGCCTTTCTCGCTCTAGCCGCCCCGCTGGCACTCATGAGCGACGGCTTGCGTCGGCGCTGCTCCAAGGCCGTTCGCAAGGATTGCGCCGACGTTTGGATCAGCGACTCCCTGTCGCAGTGGGCTCGGAGAGTCGGAAGTCGAATGGCGACCTCTCGGGTGGTGGCGGGGTTGGTGCGTAGGAGGGTTACTATTGGAGGCACGTAGCCCGCCCAGACTCAGGGGTCCAACCAGCGATGCTATCGGTCACCGCAATGGGGGTCAGGGATCGGCTCCTGGCTGCAGCCGCGCCGGATTACCGCTTGGTGGCTTGGCTTTTTCTGCGCTGCCTGGCGCTCATCTACCTCGTGGCCTTCTGGTCCCTCGCCGAGCAGATAGCGGGGCTCGCAGGCTCCCAGGGCATCTACCCGATTGCGGAGCAGCTTCGCAACGCCGCGGAGCAGCATGGTCTCCTGCGGTTTCTGCTGTACCCCTCTGTCTTTTGGGTCGCCTCGGGCGACTGGGCCTTGCGGGCCGCGGCTTACGGCGGGGCGGCCCTGGCGGTCGTCCTGTTTCTGGGCTGGCGGGAGCGGCCGGTGCTGATTCTGCTCTATCTGCTCTACCTCTCCCTCTACCATGCCGGGCAGTACTTC
>JARRNE010000476.1:0-6537 GCA_037385305.1 Chromatiaceae bacterium
GAGCTGTCGCACCACACTAGAGGGTGTCGCCTTTTGCAGCAGCTTCTACCAGCACACGCCGGCAGAAGTCCCCGGGCCAGCCGGAAACGGTCTCGGAATCTCCGCACCGCTGCACCCGGCCGTCGAGCGGGCTATGGCGCCCCGCCCTCATCCACGCCCCCGGCGTGGTGCAGATGGTAGTGGGCGTGGGCAAGACCGTCCGCGTGGACGTGCCAATGGGAGTGCAGGAGCTGGCTCGAGCGCAGCAGGTCTTCATTGGCAAGAATCTCCAGCGGCGCGCCCTCCGCCGCCAGGCGCCCCCCCGCAAGCACGAAGCAGTAGTCCGCGATCTCCGGAACCATGTCCAGACGGTGGGTTGCGGTGACGACGGTGCGCCCCCCGCCGCGGAAGCCGTTGAGGAAGCGGACGACCTCGCTCTGGCTGTGGGGGTCGAGAGACCCCGTCGGCTCGTCGAGCAATAGCACCTGGGGCTCGCTGATCAGCACGGAGGCCAGGGCGACCCGCTTCTTCTCGCCCCCGGAGAGTCGGTGTGGCGCCCGGTGCCTAAGCCCCTCGATGGAAAACTCCGCAAGCGCGGCGTCCACGCGCCGCCGGACCTCCTCCGATCCCCAGCCCAGCTGCAGGGGCCCAAATGCCAGCTCGTCAAAGACGGTCGGATTGAAGAGCTGCACGTCCGCGTTCTGAAACACGAGCCCCACCCGCCGTCGGAAGGCATAGGCGAAGCCGTCATCCCGGAGCCGCTCCTCCGACAGCGCCTCACCGAACGCAAGCACCTCTCCCCGGTCCGGAAAGCAAAGGGCATCGAGCAGCCGCAGCAGGGTGGACTTGCCCGACCCGTTCGCCCCGAGCAGCGCGATCCTTCGCCCCGCCGGTACACGGAGGCTCAGTCCCTCCAGCGCCGGAATGTCCTGGTAGCTATAGTGTACATCCGCCAGCTCGAATGCCGGTGGCGGCTCCCCCGGCAGCATACCCTCGTCTATCACGCGCGACGACCTCCCGCGCCGCCGGGAGCCATTGCACGCCGACGGCCGCTGCGGCAACTGTCAAAAAGCCCGCTAGGGCGATCCAATCGGAAAAGCGGGTGCGAAAGTCGTCGACCAGATGCACATCGCCCCGGTAGCCCCGTGCGATCATCGCGAGATGCACCTCCGAGCTCAGGCCCAGCGCCTTGTCGAGCAGCACCACGGCGCTCGCCGCGGTAAGCCGCCGGCGCTCGGATCCGCTCAGCGGACCCATGAGACGGCTCCGGTGGGCCTCGAACATCTGAACGGCGCTGCTCAGCAGCAGAATGATGTAGCGCTGGGTCATGCCGAGGATCGCGATCACCACCACGGGCACACCCAGGCTGCGCAACGCCTTCAGCACGTGCGGCCAAGGCGTCGTCAGAACGACCAGCAACGCCAACGTCGCGGCCGTCTCGGCGCGGCCGATCAGAAAGGCGGCGCTGCGCAACCCCTGCCAGGTGATGGTCCAGTTCAGGAGCGGCAGCCGGACGAGCACCTCGCCGGGCACGAGAAAAGGCGCCGGAGCCGCCAGCACGCCCGTGAACAGAAGCACGCCGAGCCACACCTGGCCCCCGAGCCTGGCCAGGCTGATCCGGGACCACAGGGCGAGGCCAAGCGCGACGGCAAACAAGGCACCCAGGGCGAGCAGGGACTTCACGAGGACAGCCGTCACAATCAGCGACAGCAGGCCGAGGGTCTTGATCCGGGGATCCATGTGCTGAAGCAGGCCTGCGGTGGCGGAGAGCCGCTCCGCGTCCGCGGCGTGCTCCATCGCCCCCAAGAGGCCGCGCAGCAACCGCTCGATGAAATCGCCCCGCCCGGGGCGATGGCCGCGGCGTATGAAAGACTGTTCCCCCACGGACCCGAAACAGGCTCAGCGGCTGTGCAGCGATCGCGGGACGCGCCTTTCGCGAAACCGCCGCGCCGCAGGGAGAGAAGGGAGCACGCCCAGGACCCTTTGAGCCACGGCCGTCAGGTGTGAGCCGCCGGCGTCCTGGTGCACGAAGGCGGGCGCGTGGAGTGGGGGACAGGGTTGGCCGTGCGGGCTATGCATCGGTCGATAGTCTCGGGCCCCTGGGGGCCCGTCCGGGAGATCACAGCGGGCGGTCGGGGCCTTGCGCGAGTATGACAAATCAAGATTTTGTCATACGCCAGCGATTGTCAAGCGCGCTGCGCGCGACTTGAAGGCAATCCACCAAACAGGCGCTGGGAAGCAAGATTGACCGGTGCTTGGCCATGGCGCGAATCTCGGCGATGCTAGGGAAGCACTGATCTATTCGGACGCCGGCTGAGCGGACGCGAGACAATCAATGATGTTGCAAGGCCCTAGGCGGGGAAGAGCGGGGCTGGTCAATGCTTCCCTAGCTGCGGGGAGCTCGGTCTTGGGCACGACCGCGTCGGAAGCCCGGCCTTCGAGCCACCCGATCCCTCGGCGGCTACCAACAAGGCACTCAACGCAGCGCAGCAGACGGAATACATCGCTCCGATGCAGACCAACGAACGAAGGGTACGGCCTTCACTTCTGGCTATCTTCCTGATCCTCGGGGCAGCAGCCGCCACATCCTTACCCTCGGGCCGGAACGGAGCCACCGCCAAGGGCTTCCACTTCAGCAAGGTGCCTGGCAGCCACCGCCACATGGCCCTCTTGCTGGCGAACGCCTTCCAGTACCTGAACCCTGTGCACGGAATCGTTGATCCAGCCTCCGGATACCCGGCGGAAGGCTGGAACCAGGAGCCGCAAAACGGTGTGTTTCTGCGCTCCTTCAGCCAGCTCACGGCGATCGGCACATGGGTTGAGCTGCTGGCCAATATCGCCGGCGGCGCTGCCGACAACCCATATCTCTCCAAAGAGGCGGCACTGAAGGGCATGGCAATCGCCGTCGCCTCCCTGCTCGCCGATCAGCGCAACCCGGACCTCTCCGCCAAAGGATTGCTCGTGAACTTTCTGAGCCTGGAAGGGGGCAAACGCAAAGGACCCCTGCTGGAATCCGTCGCGAAGAGCCGATTCATCGAGACCTTCGGGGACCAACAGGGTGGTGCGATCTGGCGGGCCCTCGTGGCGAACGGGTGGCTCGCGGAGCAGGACAAGGGGCGAGGCGGAAGGATCCTTCGGGTACCGGGCTATGGGAGCGGACACTTCGACGGCCCGCTTACACCCTACGCCGGGGAGCCCCTCCGATCCACCGTCATGGGCCTCCTGGACCGAAGGGCAGTCACGATCATCTTCGGGGACAACGCCAACCTCTCGGCGGCACTTGCCCGATCCGTGGGCGCACTCCTGCGGCCGGAGATTCGGGATGATCCGAGGGCCGCTGCGCTGAGGGACCAGATCGAGCGCTTCATCCAGGGGCAAGAGCCGGGCTATTCCCACCTGTTCGACCCTGCCACCGGCACCTTTGTCTTCGGCTGGGACGCGACCGCGAACCGCTTTGTGGGTTGGGATGACAGCCGGGGAAACTGGATCACCGGCCATATGAACTATCTCATCAACGAGTTTCGTGGCCCGTTGACCTTTGTGGTGTTGCGATACGGGCTGCCTGTGGCGGCGATCCGCAACGCGGGATTCAAGATGAAACCCTACAGCTACCGGGACGGGCGAGAGGTTTACGCCCCGGTAGCATGGGACGGCTCGGCCTTCCAATTGCTCGGGCTGTCGCTGTTCATGCAAGAGACGCGGGACCCCGGCTGGAGACGCACTCTGGGGACGCTCGTAGATATCGAGATGGACTTCTCGGGAAAGCACGGCCTGCCCGGTCTCCTATCTGAGGCTTACAGCGGCAAGGGAGCCGAATACACGGGTCTGATCGGGATTCCCGATCTGGCAGTCATCGACACGCCCCTCATCACCCATGCCCCATCCCTCTACACCCTAGGCGTTGCCTACACGATCGCCCCGGCGAAAGTGGAAAGCTTCCTTCAGGCCCATTGGCCCATGATATCCGGGCTCTTCACGCGCCACGGCCCCTGGGAAGGCTGGGACACGGAGGCCAATCGCATCATCCCCTACCAGACCACGGCGCATACTTTGTCCCTCATTCTCGGGGGGCTGAGCAGCGCCCAGGGAAACATGCATCGCTATCTCCAGGAGCATCATCTCTTGGGAGACCTGGACGCGCTATACAGACCGGGAGACCGTTCCAACCTCCTGGCCCCGGAGAATCAGGTGCGGGCCTGGACCTCGGATCAGCGCCCCTTTCGATTCTCCCATGATGGCGGCGGGTGCCAATTTTCGTCCTCTCTCACGGGCAGTGGCGGGCTGATCTTCAGCGTGCCCAACGACCGGACGGTCAGCCTCTCAGACGGAACCCTGGCCATCCGTTTCCGATCGGCGACGCAGCTGCAGGACGCGTCTATCTCATTCAAACGGGCCGGGGACGATCCCCTGCCGCGGCCCGCCATCCCCGTGGAGATCCTCGCTCGCTTCAACCAGACGCCAAGCGATTCGATGGAGATCGTTCTTCCCGCTACCCCGGCCCTGAGCGGAATCCGGGATATCTCCCTCACGTTTCGAGCCCACGGAAGAGAGACGCCGGTGGACTTCTCCATCACTGCCCTCGACTTCGTGCCTTTCGCGTCCGCCAAGTAGGAACGCGGCGCCGAGAGCCCACGGCGCTGCGGCCCCAGGAAGCACTTCAGCCGCATCATGCGGCGGCGAAGCCGGGCCAGCTCGCCCACCAGCTCGCCGGTGTCGCCCCGTTCCCCCGCATGCCCCACACGGTGCGTCTCGGCTTCCACATCCGCGGTGACGTCGTCCATCCGGTCCACAAGCAGGTCGGCGAGCTCGGCGAGCTCGGCGACGAAGTCCCCGCTGTTTCGTGGCCCACGGCCGCGTTCCAGCTGGCGCCGGATTTCGGCGAGCGCCTGAGGCCGCATGATCGTCAATAGCGTTGCGGGACGTAAAGCACTTGGGTGAGCACCTGGCGCTCGTAGTCCGGGTTGAAGACCCGCTCGGGCAGGGTGATCGCCGCGTGCGGCACCTCCTCGTAAGGGATCTGATCGAGCAGGTGGTGCATGCAATTGAGCCGAGCCCGCCTCTTCTCGTTGCCCGCAACGATGAACCAGGGTGCCTCGGGGATGTTGGTGCGCGCAAAGGTCTCCTCCTTGGCCTTGGTGTACTGCTCCCAACGGACACGGGACTGCAGGTCCATCGGGCTCAGCTTCCACTGTTTGAGCGGATCGTGGATGCGCATGAGAAACCGCAGCTGCTGCTCCTGATCCGTAATCGAGAACCAGTATTTGATCAATCGGATGCCGGAGCGCACCAGCATCCGCTCGAACTCGGGCACGTCCTGGAAGAATTGCTCCACCTGCTCCGGCGTGGCGAAGCCCATGACGCGCTCCACCCCTGAGCGGTTGTACCAGGAGCGGTCGAACAGGACGATCTCGCCGCCCGAAGGGAGGTGTGGCACATAGCGCTGGAAGTACCACTGGGTCCGCTCCCGTTCCGACGGTTTGGTGAGGGCGACCACTCGGCACACCCGCGGGTTGAGCCGCTGCGTAATCCGCTTGATCACACCCCCCTTGCCCGCCGCGTCGCGGCCTTCGAAGATCACAGCAACCTTCTCGCCGTAATGGGCCACCCAGTCGTGCATCTTGATGAGCTCGGCCTTTAGTGTAAGAAGCGTCCTGAAGCAGTGCCGGCTCGGACATCTCCAGCTCGTACTCCTCATCGAGCACGTCCTGCATCTCGGCCTCGAGCCAATCCTTCGCATCAAGATTATCGGTATCCACGGTCGTCACCCTTCTCCGTTGTCAAACCGCACTCATCGCTCGCCCGCAGCTATCCGCGCGCATCGCGCAGCGCACGGTCCGGAAGTGCCCCGCCGGCAACATCCTCATGACTCTATCACTCCTGGCGGCGGCCACTGGTGACGGCTTCATGTCATGCCGGCGCGCCAGGGACCTGCGGGATCGGCGCACCCTCGAGCGCACAGTCGGCTGCGGCCCGGAATGACCCTGTGATCGTCCCGCCCGCAGGCTTCTTCCTCCCCCGCAAGGTGCGATCCCGTAACACACTCGACATGCGGAGACCGAGGGAGCTCTTGGGTTCCCCTACAAATAACCCAATCCTCTCTCCGCAATTTGTCGGAGGAGTTCCTCAGTCTACGCAGGGGGCATTGATTGATGCAGATCGAGAACCGTTTGGAGTCTTTCATGTTCGCCGGCCGCTGGATGCTGGCGCCATTCTACCTGGGGCTGCTGTTGGCTTTGGGCCTGTTGTTGATCAAGTTCGTCAGGGCTTTTCTGGACTTTGCCCCCATGGTCTTCACGAGTCCCGGCGGGGAAGTGATCGTTGCCCTGCTGTCGCTCATCGACGTTGTCCTGGTGGCCAACCTCCTGCTGATCATTGTCTTCGCGGGCTACGAGAACTTCGTCTCGCGCATGGACATCGACCACACGGGGGACCGGCCCTCCTGGATGGGTCAGGTGGGCTTCTCCGGCGTGAAGATGAAGTTGATCGGCTCCATCGAGGCGATCTCCGCCATCGAGCTGCTCCGGATCTTCATGGCCACCGGCACCGTGACCGGCGAAC
>JARRNE010000477.1:0-4374 GCA_037385305.1 Chromatiaceae bacterium
CCTCCCCGTCCACCAGACGAAACTTCATGTTCAGGTGCGCAGGAGCTGCAGCCAGATCCCAGGCATCCTCCGGTACCTGAAAGCCCGTCATCTCCTTCAGCGCCTCCGCCACCACCTGGACCAGGGGCCGGTCCGAGGGCACGAGGCGCTGGGCGACGCGGGACGCCGTGTCCGGGATGGGCACGAAGGCCTTGCGGATCTGCTTGGGAAGGCCACGCAGCAAGGCCGTGATGCGGTCCTCCAGGAGCCCCGGCACCAGCCATTCGGTGCGCTCCCGCGAGACCTGGTTGATCAGCGGGAGCGGCACCACCAAGGTCACTCCGTCGGAGGCGTGACCCGGATCGAAGTGATATTCGAGGGGAAGCTCCGTCGCCCCGACCCGCAGCCGGTCCGGGAAAGCCTGCTGGGTCACCTCAGCGGCATCGCGGCGCATGAGGTCGCTGATGCGCATGTGCAGGAGCTTTGGCTGGCTGCGGGTCGCGCGGCGCAGCCACCGCTCGAACAGGGGCGTCGAGTAGATCCCCTCCGGCACGCGCTCGGCGTAGAAGGCGTAGATGGCCTCCTCGTCGACCAGGATGTCCCGCCGCCGCGACTTGGCCTCCAGGTGCTGGACGTACTCGATCAGCTCCCGGTTGTGGCGCCAGAAGGGGGCACGCGTCTGGAAATCCCCCTCCGCCAAGGCGAAGCGGATGAAGATCTCTCTGGCCTCTCCCGGATTGATCGGCCCGTAGTTGACCCGCCGCTTGGGGACGATGGTGACCCCGTACAGGGTCACCTTCTCGTATGCGGCCACCTGCCCGGAGGCCGCCTGCCAGTGGGGCTCCGAGTAGGTGCGCCGGACCAGGTGCCTGCCGGCGTCCTCGATCCAGCCGGGCTGGATGCGGGCCACCATGCGGGCATAGGCGCGAGTGGTCTCCACGCGCTCGGCCGCGACCACCCACTTGGGCGCCTTCTCGAACAGGCCGGAGCCCGGATGGATATGGAACCGGCTCCCGCGGGTTCCCTGATACTCCCGCTGCTCCTCCTTGAAGCCGATGTTGCTGAGCAGGCCGGCCAGAAGGGCGCGGTGGATCTCCTCGAACGTGCCGGCGGCCTCGTTCTCACGCAACCCCATCTCCTGGAGCTGCGCGCGCAGCTGGATACGGATGTCGCACCACTCCTGCACGCGGTTCCAGGACAGAAAATGCTGCTGGCAGAGCTTTCGGAACTTGCCTTTGGAGAGCCGGGCGCGCTCCTTCTCCAGGAAATTCCAAAGGTTCAAGACTCCCAGGAAATCCGAGTCCCCGTGATGAAAGGTGGCGTGGATCTCATCGGCGGCCTGCTGCTTGTCCAGAGGCCGCTCGCGGGGGTCTTGGACACTCAGGGCCGCAGCGATGAGCAGCACCTCCCTGAGGCAATGATGCTCGGCGGCGGCGAGCAGCATGCGTGCGACGCGCGGGTCGACCGGCAGCCGCCCCAGCTGCCTGCCCAAGGCAGTCAGATTACCACTGTCATCCAGCGCCGCCAGCTCCTCCAGGGTGCGGTAGCCATCCGAGATCAGCCGGGGGTCTGGAGGATCGATGAAGGGGAAGGTCTCGATCGTCCCGAAACCCAGGAGCTTCATCTGCAGGATGACCGCAGCCAGATTGGTGCGCTGGATCTCCGGCTCGGTGTACTCGGCGCGGGCGACGAAATTGTCCTCGGTGTAAAGCCGGATGCAGACGCCCGAGGCCACCCGGCCGCAGCGGCCCTTGCGCTGGTTGGCCGAGGCCTGGGAGACCCGCTCCACCGGCAGCCGCTGCACCCTGGTGCGGTGGCTGTAACGGCTGATGCGGGCAAAGCCGGGATCGATTACGTAGTGAATGCCGGGGACGGTCAGGGAGGTCTCGGCGACGTTGGTGGCCAGCACGAGGCGACGTCGCCCATGGGGCTGGAAGACCTTCGCCTGGTCCCCGGGCCCCTGACGGGCGTAGAGGGGCAGGACCTCGGTGGACGGCGGATGGTGCTTGCGCAGGGTTTCGGCGGTCTCCCGGATCTCCCGCTCGCCGGAGAGGAAGATCAGCACGTCCCCCTGTCCCACCAGTGCGAGCTCGTCCACCGCCCGGGAGATGGCGAGCTGCATGGACTCATCCCGCTCGCCGGCGCTCTCCTCCTCCAGCGGCCGATAGCGCACCTCCACCGGATAGGTGCGCCCGGAGATCTCGATGATGGGCGCCCCGTCGAAGTGCCGCGAGAAGCGCTGGGGATCGATGGTGGCAGATGTGATGATGAGCTTCAGGTCCGGCCGCCGGGGCAGCACACCCTTCAGGTAGCCGAGCAGGAAGTCGATGTTGAGGCTCCGCTCATGAGCCTCGTCGATGATCAGGGTGTCGTACTCGTGAAGAAGCCGGTCATGCTGGATCTCGGCGAGCAAGATCCCGTCGGTCATGAGCTTGACCGAGGTCTCCGGCCGTACCCGATCGTGAAAGCGGACCTTGTAGCCAATGACCGTGCCCAGCTCGGCCTTGAGCTCCTGGGAGACCCGAGCCGCAAGGCTCCGAGCGGCGATCCGCCGGGGCTGGCTGTGGCCTATCCGGCCGAACAGGCCGCGGCCCAGGTCCAGGCAGATCTTGGGCAGCTGCGTAGACTTGCCGGAGCCGGTCTCGCCGCAGAGGACGACGACCTGATTGGCCTGGATCAGCTCCGCGACCTCGTGCCGGCGCTCGCTGACCGGGAGCTCCGGCGGGTACTCGATCCGAGGGGTCTGCGCCCTACGTCGCTCGGCGAGGGATTGGGACGCCTGGATCGCCTGCCAGAGCTTCCCGAGACCTTGATCGAACGGCTGCCCCTGGCGCTCCCGGTGCCGCAGGCCGCGCAGGCGCCGGCGCAGCGGCGGGCGATCAATCAGCAAGCAACGATCAAGCTCGTCGTCGGACGGGAAAGGCAGTGCTTTCGACAAGAGGGCGGGCGGGGACAGAAGAATGGGATTGCTCGAGGTTCTCGGTCACGACCTGCCTCGCATACGGAGGGCTGGTCTCTCTCGACGCCTGCCCGAATGGCGGACCGCGCCGTAGCACGCCGGCGTGCTGCTTCCGCCGCATCAGCCACTTTGATCAATCAGTTCTAGGCGCCGCTCGATGTGCTCGACCCGACGAATGATCCCGTTCAGGGTTTCACGATCACTGCCCGACAAGGCATACATGCTCCCCAAGGTTTGTTCTATTGTGGCCAAACGCGGGTCTCCGCGCGTATCCTGGCGTTGGGAGTCTAACACCTCGGGCTCGCGGGAGCCCAAGACACGGGCTCTATGTGCCCGACCGCTTCGGAGAGCCGCATCCCGCCAGCCTTGGGCTCCGTGGCGCTGCCATCGCTACCACGGCATGCTGGCACCCGACTCGCCTCTGTGTTCAGTGACCATCGCCTACGGTAGCGACCATCGAGGGCAGGGGTGAGGCCGCGACGCCGGATTTCTCCCCGCCGCACCGCCTGGCCCCGGCGCAAACGCCCTTGCTAGCGCTGAGTCGATCCATCCTGGATTTCTCGGCGCACGCCGCCCCGCCCCGCGGGAGACGTTGGTTTGACCAGTGTCTCCTAGGCATCGCCCGGCTGCTCATTGGCACCTACCAGAAAGCGTGCAAGCGTCCTCCTTCGACCTTGTGGTCAAACTGCCGCAGGGGCCGATTGCCAATCTCGATGCACTCTCCCGTCTCGATGTCAAACGCCCAGTGGTGCTTCGGGCATGTGACCTTGCGGCCTTCGAGCGCAAGGTGCGGGATGTCCGTGACCTGGTGCGGACAGCGGGAGTCGTAAACCTTGATCTGGTCCGCCTTGCGGTAGATGAAGAGGTGCCGCCCCGCGGACTCGGCGAAGGTCACTTCGCCGTCGCTCACCTCGTGCAGAGAGATCAAGTCGTGCCATTCCGGCCTGGCGTCCAGATTCTCCGGGCGGAACTCCGGGATATCCATTGCCAGCAGGATGTCGGTCGCCCACACGATCTTGGCGAGACCCAACACCGGGAACGCCATCAGGAGGGCATCAATGACCTCTTGCGGGCTCGCCCCATTGCGCAACGCCCGCGTCAGGTATTGTTTAAAGCCCGGCTCCGTCTGCACCGCCGCCTTGGTGATCACCGAGATGAGGTCCCGTGTGCGAGTGTCGAGGTGGTCGCCGGCCTTCTTGAGGAACTTGAAGTAGGAGCCCATGGCCTCGGGGCGGACCTGGACCAGATAGCTCAGGGCATCGCTCATAAGAACATCTCCTGCTCAGACGATGGATTGCATCGCCCCGCCTCTTCGCCGGGACGCCGTCGGTCATTATCCGCCATACGGAGACAGCCTTCGATGGAGCCAGATCAGGAAAGTCGCCTACGATTCAGCCGGAGGGGACACAGGCACGAGGCTCGGGGACAGCCCCGCA
>JARRNE010000478.1:0-3190 GCA_037385305.1 Chromatiaceae bacterium
GGAGACCGGCACCGTCGGGCGCAACAACACCGGCACTACCCTCCGCTTCTGGCCGGCTGAGCGTTACTTCGACACCCCGAAGTTCTCAGCTCGGCAGCTGACCCACCTGCTGCGGGCGAAGGCGGTGCTCTGCCCCGGCCTGACCGTCGGTTTCCGCGACGAGGCGAGCGGGGAGAACCAGCGCTGGAGCTACGAGAATGGCCTCGAGGACTACCTGGTGCAATCCCTCGCCGGCATCCAGACGCTGCCGCTAACGCCCTTTGTAGGCGACCTGACGGGGACCAACGAGGCGGCGAGCTGGGCCCTGGCCTGGCTGCCGGAGGGCGGAGAGCCGGTGACGGAGAGCTACGTCAACCTGATTCCGACGGTGCAGGGCGGCACCCACGTCAACGGGCTGCGCACGGGCCTCACCGAGGCCTTGCGGGAATTCTGCGAGTTTCGCAACCTGCTGCCTCGCGGGGTGAAGCTGACCCCGGAGGACGTCTGGACCGGGTTGAGCTACATCCTCTCCGTGAAGCTCCTCGATCCCCAGTTCTCGGGCCAGACGAAGGAGCGTCTCTCCTCCCGGGAGTGCGCTGCTTTTGTCTCCGGGGTCATCAAGGACGCCTTCAGCCTCTGGCTCAATCAGCACGTCGCAGAGGCCGAGCAGATCGCAGAGCTCGCGATCGGGGTGGCCCAGGCGAGGCTTCGGGCCGGGCGCAAGGTGGTCCGCAAGAAGGTGACCCAGGGGCCTGCCCTCCCGGGGAAGCTGGCGGACTGTACCTCCACGGACCCCGAGCGAAGCGAGCTGTTTCTGGTGGAGGGCGATTCTGCCGGCGGCTCCGCCAAGCAGGCCAGGGACCGGGAGTTCCAGGCGGTCATGCCACTGCGAGGCAAGATCCTCAACACCTGGGAGGTGGATCCCGCCGAGGTGCTTGGCTCCCAGGAGGTCCATGACATTGCCGTGGCCATCGGCGTCGACCCCGGGAGCGAGGACCTTTCCCGCCTGCGCTTCGGCAAGGTCTGCATCCTGGCGGACGCGGATTCGGATGGGGCCCATATCGCGACCCTGCTCTGCGCCCTCTTCCTGCGGCACTTCCCGCGGCTGGTGCGGGAGGGGCACGTCTATGTCGCCATGCCGCCGCTGTATCGCATCGACGTGGGCAAGCAGGTCTTCTATGCTCTCGACGACGCGGAGAGGCAGGGGATTCTCGACCGCATCGAGGCGGAGAAGATCAAGGGCAAGGTCTCGGTCCAGCGGTTCAAGGGGCTCGGGGAGATGAATCCCGCGCAGCTGCGGGAGACCACCATCCATCCGGATACCCGACGTCTGGTGCAGCTTGCCGTTGAACCGGAGGATGACAGCAGCAACCTAATGGATATGCTATTGGCGAAGAAGCGAGCGGCCGACCGCCGAGCTTGGCTGCAGGCGAAGGGCGATCTCGCCGAGGCCACGCTTTAGGGCGCCGGATCGAACGGGCGTCGCCTGAGCAGCCGAACGTCCCGCGTTTGTGGGTCGCCGGGAAGGCGGGTTGACCGGTGCCTCCGCCGCGAATGATGGACCCATCCTTCTCCAAGGACTCCTCGACATGACGGCTTTTCGCTTCGGACACGCGGTGGCGGACGACTGGCAGAGAGCGGTGGACCGCTGTCTCACCCGTCTTGGCTCGGTCCCGAAGACCGGGAACCTGGGGTTTCTCTATGTGACAGACGGGGTCGCCGACCAGATGAGCGAGGTGCTCAGCCTGTTCCGTCAGGCAACGGGGGTGGAGCATTGGGTCGGGACCGTCGGGATGGGGATCTGCGCCACCGGCGTCGAGTATTACGAGGAGCCGGCGGTTGCCGCCATGATTGGCGAGTTTCCGGAAGATGCCTTCCGGGTCTTCCCGGCCATGGTCAAGGACCTGGACGATTTCAGCCGCCGTCACGGGGCCTGGATCACGGAGCATCGCCCCTATCTCGGTCTGGTTCACGGCGACCCCTCAAACCCGCTGACGGAGGCGCTCGTGAAGCAGCTGGCAGCCAAGACCAGCTCCGGCTTCCTGGTGGGCGGACTCGCAAGCTCGCGGGGCAGCGTGTACCTGTACGCCGACGGTGTCACTCAGGGCGGACTCTCGGGTGCCCTCTTTTCCGAGAAGGTGGAGGTCTTGACTCGGTTGAGCCAGGGCTGCTCCCCGATCGGCCCCCAGCACAAGATCACCGAATCCCAGCGAAACTTCATGATCGAGCTGGACGGCCGGCCCGCCCTGGATGTCTTCAAAGAGGATGTGGGGGAGATCCTGGCGCGGGACCTCACCCGGGCGGGGGGCTACATCTTCGCCGGACTGCCGATCCCGCGGTCTGACACCGGGGACTATCTGGTGCGCAATCTTCTGGGGGTGGATCCCAAGAACAAGCTGATTGCGATCGGAGATATCGTCGAGCCCGGTGGGAAGGTGATGTTCTGCCGCCGGGACGCGAACACGGCGCGGGAAGACCTGCGGCGCATGCTCGCGTCGGTAAAGCGCGGACTGAGCGGGCCGCCTCGCGGGGGCGTTTACGTCTCCTGTCTCGGTCGGGGCGTCAATCTCTTCGGTCCGGACTCGGCGGAGCTCAAGCTGATCGAGGCGGAGCTGGGGGATTTCCCATTGGTGGGCTTCTACGCCAATGGGGAGATCTCCCAGGACAGGCTGTATGGCTATACTGGCGTGCTGACCCTGTTCGTCTGATGCCGCCGCCCCGCCTCAGAGCCACCCCTTCCGCTTGAAGTAGAGGTAGGGGAGCACCGCCGAGACGAGCATCAGGCCCAGGGACACCGGGTAGCCCCAGACCCAGCTGAGCTCGGGTATGTCATGGAAGTTCATCCCGTAGATGCTGGCGATCAGGGTCGGCGGCAGGAAGGCGACCGCGGCCACCGAGAAGATCTTGATGATCTGGTTCTGCTCGATGTTGATGAACCCCTGCGACGCCTGCAGCAGGAAGTTCACCTTCTCGAACAGGTAGTTGTTGTGCGGGAGCAGGGCGTCGATGTCGGACAGGAGGTTCTTCAGGCGCTTGACCGAGGGCTTCGACGGCTGCGCGTTGCGCAGCACGTAGGCGAGGTCGCGCCGGGCGTCACCCTTCGCTGCGCGCGGCGCTGCCCTTTGGCGTTTTGCAGCGGGGATGGAATGTGGGCGTAGGCGCAAACCCCAAGATGGGCAAGTCGCTCTATGCAGCCAACGTCGTGGTCAAA
>JARRNE010000479.1:0-885 GCA_037385305.1 Chromatiaceae bacterium
GTGGAGCGAGGTGGGTCCGCTCATCTATCGGAAGCTTCACGACGCACTGTTCGATGTGGAAGTCTACGCGCCCTTTGGGACGCCGTCGCAGCAGTTGACCGAGGGATTTCTGTCGGCGCCGACGCAGATGTCCCTGTCGGGCCAGGGCCGTCGGAACGAGAAGCTGAACCCGGACTGGGTGGCGCTCGTGGAGGTGGTGCGCGAAGTCCAAGCCCAGCCGTATGCCAACCCGATCGGCCGCACGATCTTCCAAAAACTCTGCTACGTGCTGACCGAGATGGGCGTGCCCACGGGCTTCCAGTTCAGCAAGGGCACCTACGGACCGTTCTCCGCCGATGTGAAGTCGGCACTCCACGAAATGGCCAACCGCAATTGGCTGCAGGAGAAGCCGCTTGGGCGGATGGTGGCCTTGACCGTGGGGCCGCAGTACGAGAAGGAGCGGCCCAAGCTCGCGGCGCACATCGAGGCCCACCAGAAGCGCATTGCAAAGGCGGTCGACCTGTTTAGCCGCATCAAGAGCACCGAGCAGGCCGAGGAAGTGCTGACGGTACTCTATGCCAGTCGCCAGGTGAAGCAAGCTCGCGGCACGGGCGCCGTGTCCGAGCGGGATATCTACGAGTACATCCTAGACTGGAAGAAGTCCTGGCAAGGCGAGGAAAAGCAGCAAGCCGTGGCGAGCGCCATTCGCCATCTAGTGCTGCTTGGTTGGATGAAGGTTCGGATCAGCGAAGAGTTACTCGAAACTGCCTAGGGCGATGGCGGCTTTCGGCGAATCGATGGTCGAGCAGGCCGCCCTCGCGTGGCTGGAGGCGATCGGATGGCGGATCGCCCACGGCCCCGACATCGCGCCCGACGTGCCCGGGGCAGAGCGGCACGACTACGCCG